>JANQFT010000380.1 GCA_028277685.1 Phycisphaeraceae bacterium | reverse complement strand
TGGCGGCAAATGCAAAGTGCGCACACTGGATGATGAGGGCCAACTCAGTTTTGCCACCAGTGCCCCGGTGCCGATGGTGCGTGCGTGGATCAAAGCGTTTGGCCGCGACACCGCCACACGCATGTTGCTGCACAGTATTGGTGAGCCACCGACCATCGTGTGCGGCAGTGGCGTGGCTGAACTGCCGACCGATCTGGCCACTCCCCATAAAACCCCGGGTTTCGCCTGCTGGCGTGGTGATCACGCGGCATTGATCGAATTCCTGGACGCTGCACGCGACCGATGGGTGCAGGATGTGACCGCGGCACTCGCCGTGCAGGCGACGGCCAAGCTCAAGCCGCAAGTCATCATCGACTATTGCGCCGGCAAGGGAACCAAGACACGGCAGCTTGCGGTGCTGCACCCCAAAACGCGTATCATCGCCGCAGATGTCGACCCGGTGCGTCATGCAGAATTACAGGCTTCGTTGCTTCGATACGGCAATGTTGAGGTGGTGCCGTTCGAATTCATGAAGCAATATGAGCAGCAGGCCGACTTACTCGTACTGGATGTACCATGCTCGAACACCGGTGTGCTCGCGCGGCGATTGGAAGCGCGTTATCGTTACAGCAATTCGATGTTCGGTCGCATGGTGAATTTGCAGCGTGACATTGTCACCGAAGCCATGCCGCTGCTTCGCGATGGCGGCACGGTGTTGTATGCCACGTGCAGTATCGAGTCCCATGAAAACCACGATCAGGCCGCGTGGATCGCGCGTGAACACCATCGCACCATTTCGATGCAGCAACTCACCTTGCCCGGCGGGGCGGGGGCGACCTATCGCGATGGCGGTTACTTTGCGTTGCTCTCGCCCGACACATCCAGGTGACCCAGGCCGGGGATGCTGGCGCGGTTTTGATTGGTGAACATGCCCCCGAATCCATCGCGCTGGTTCACGCACCAGTCGGCCAGCAATTGCCGATGCGTGCCCAACAGATCAGCATGCCGTTTTTCAAGCGCCAAGTTCACCTGTTCGCCGGGGTCGTTGATCATGTCGAAAAGCTGTTCGCGGTGTTGCCCCCAGTTGTAGCAGATGTACTTGTGTGATTTCGTGCGCACCATACGGCCGCCTTGTGCTCGGCGACTGGGCTCGAATGTGGTCTGTGTGATCACATGATCACGCCAGTCGACTTGTTCGCCCCCTTCCGCTGCACCGCGCAGGCTGCTTCCCAGGAGTTCTTCGGGCGTATCGGCGTTGGCATAATCGCAAATCGTTGGTAGAAGATCCCAGCCGATCGAAGTTAACCGTTCGTCCGTTGCGCCAGCTTTGGTGTGACCGGGCCAACTGATGATCAGTGGCACCTTCGCTGCCTCATCGTAAAGGGTGGTTTTCTGGCTGAATTCGTGTGCGCCGCACATCTCACCATGATCGCTGGAGAAAATGATCATCGTGTTTTCGTATACACCGGCGTCTTTCAGTGATTGGATGATCTTGCCGATTTGGGCGTCGACCATTTCCACGATGCGGAAGTATTCGTAGCGATAGCGCCGCCAGCGGTCCGGGGTGTAGTAATCACGATGCACCACACGCTGGTCGTTCTTTGAATAGAGCTGCAGCATCTGCGGTTCATACGCGCCGCGCCAGAAGTTTGCCGGCAGATTCGGATATTCGTTCACGGGTACCGAATGGCCATCCACCTCCACCCACGGTAACACCTGGTCGCGGCCCGCTTCGCAGATGTTATGCGGATTATCAAACGATGCCACCAGGAAGAACGGTTTGTCACGATCGCGATTGATGAATTTATCGCAGGCACCGGAGAGCATGTTGTCGTTAAAACCGCTGATCACCTCGAAGCCCCACAACTCTTCGGTGTTTGGATGGATGCGCGGCACGTGCCATTTACCACCGTAACCGCAGTCGTAGCCGGCCTCACTGACCAGTTCGCCCAGTGTCTGACCACGAAGCACTTCAGGTATACCTTTGCCATTCTCCATGATTTCCAGTTCATGGTTCGGCCGCCCGGTAAACATGCTGGCTCGGCTCGGCGTGCAGAGCGGAAAACTACAATATGTATTCGTGAATCGCGTGCCCGTGGCTGCCAGTTCATCCATGGCGGGGGTGTGCACGTCGGTATTTCCCGCACAACTCATCGCATCGTGGGCCTGCTGGTCGGTAAACACATAAAGAATGTTGGGGCGGTCACTCACAGCGTTCTCCTTTATGTTCTGGGGTATAATCTGAGCAAATGGCTGTCAAGTTGGTTACCCCTCTCCCCTGAGGTGGAGAGGGTAAGACGCAGAGCAGCATTACGCCTCAACTTAACAGCTGCATTCGCCCGATAAGAATTACGATGACCCGCGATGTGCAAACCATCATGAAGCTACGTGTTCCAGTGATTGTTCGCCTGGCCGAGCGTCGCATGAACATGCAGTCGGTGTTGAACTGGGGGCCGGGCTCGATCATCGAAATGGGCAAATTGGCTGATGAACCGATTGACCTGCTGGTGAACAACAAGCAGATCGGCCAGGGTGCTGCAGTGAAGATTGGCGAAAACTTTGGTCTTCGTGTCACCACCATTCACGATGCAGAAGAACGCATCAAGGCTCTTGAAGCAGGCGGCGACAAGGAGTAATCGACCATTTGGCGCCGCGGCTTTGCCGCGTTCTGCGACACGGACGCAGCAGCCATCATTTTCTTGAGTTGCAAGCCCCTACAACAAACTAATCGGATCTACATCCACCGCCATGTGCATGTCGCTGTGCAGGATGTTCCCTTTGCGTGCGGCGCTAAGCAACTTCTGTAGTGCTGGGGCGGTGTCGCATAGCACGGTCACTTCCATCCGCCAGTATCCGCCGATGCGTGCGACGGCAGGGGGGCGTGGGCCATGGATGCTCGCTTGCGTGTTCAGTTGTTCATTATGATGTCGCAGGCCATTTCCGAGTTCGTTCGCGGCATCAGTACATTTTTCAAGATTACGATCGCGCACCACCACCCGCGCCATGCGTGTGATCGGCGGCAAACGCATCGCTTCCCGTTGCGCGAGTTCATCGTTGGCAAACCCCACGTAATCATGCTTCGCCGCCAACTGAATGGCAGGGTGATCCGGCGTGAACGTCTGCACAATCACCATGCCCGGCTTCTCACCGCGACCACTGCGGCCGGCCACCTGTGAAACCAGTTGATACGTTCGCTCGGTGGCGCGGAAGTCGGGCAGGTTCAGCGCGGTATCCGCACTGATCACACCCACCAGTCGCACGTTGGGAAAGTCCAACCCTTTGGCGATCATCTGCGTACCGATCAACAGGCGGATGTCGCCCCCCCGGAAGTTTTTGAGCGCGTTTTGATAATCCGTTGCCGACCGCATTGCATCACTGTCCATCCGTAGCGTGGGAATGTCGGGAAACTTGCGGGTGATTTCTTCTTCGACGCGTTGGGTGCCCAGGCCGAACACGGTGGTCTTCTTGCCGCAGGTGGGGCAGTTTTGCGGCAGTCGATTTTCGTATCCACAGTAATGGCACCGCAGCAGGCCACCGCTGCGCACACGACGGTCGAGGTGATACACCATCATCACACTGCAGTGTTCGCAGGTCATCATCCAACCGCATTTATGGTCGGGGCAAGCGATGTAGTTGGCGTAGCCGCGCCGATTGAGCAGCAGAATCGCCTGGGCGTCGGCGTCGAAGCAGCCGCTCAGCGCTTTCTCCAGCCGCATACTCAGCAGATGGACGCCCGTCTGATCGGCCCGGTAGCGTTCGCGCCGCTCGGCGGTCAGGTCAACAATTTCCACGTATGGCATCGGCCGATCTTCCACCCGCTTCGGTAGAGAAACGAGATGGAATGATTTCCGCTTTGTCGCGTTGTACCAACTTTCCAGCGATGGCGTGGCCGACCCCAGCACCACGGGAATACCCAACAACTGCCCTCGCTTCACCGCCACATCGCGCGCGTGGTATCGTGGCAATTGGTCCTGCTTGTAACAAG
>JANQFT010000266.1 GCA_028277685.1 Phycisphaeraceae bacterium | reverse complement strand
CATGTGCGTGCCCTTCTGGTGATGCGGCAGGGCCACGTACATGAGCCGCTTTCTCGAGGTGCTCAACGAACATGCCCGGGAACTCGCTCCCCACGAAATGCGCGATGTTTGCCGCGACATCCGCGAACGTCTCGACGCCGAAGAAGCCCATCTGGAAATGTCCTTCACCTACTTCATCGAAAAGAAGGCTCCGGCCAGCGAGTCGACCGGCCTGATGAACTACGAAGTGACCGTCGAAGCCTGCGACAACGGTGAGAGCGATTTCATCCTCGGCGTCAAAGTGCCCGCTACCAGCCTCTGCCCCTGCTCCAAGGAAATCAGCGCTTACGGTGCCCACAACCAGCGCTGTGAAATCGAAGCCCGCGTCCGCATCCGCAAGATGCTCTGGATCGAAGAACTCGTCGCCATGGCCGAATCCGTCGCCAGCGCCCCGGTCTACAGCGTGCTCAAACGGCCCGATGAAAAGCACGTCACCGAACAGGCCTACGACAACCCCAAGTTCGTGGAAGACATCATCCGCGACCTCGCTGCCGTGCTCGATGGCGATGACCGCATCCACTGGTACGCCATCAGCAGCACCAACTTCGAATCCATTCACAGCCACAACGCCTACGCCTACATCGAAAAACACTGCGAGTAGTGAAATTCGAAGTTCGAAATTCGAATTTCGAACCAAACACGACATTGGCGTGATTCGCAATCTCCGGTTTCGAACTTCGAGCTTCGAATTTCGAGCTTTCTGACATGGTATCATGCGAGCATGGCTCGCCTTCGCGACATCATTCCCAGCATGTTTCACCGGCGGTTGTTGCTGCTTACCGCGGGCATCATGGTAGTGATGATCATTCTTCTGCTTCAGGTGTTCCGCCTTTCGGTGGTGCAGGGGACCGATCATCTCCAGGAAGCGGAGGGGCGACTCAGTTCGAACAAACTCGTGCCCAGTCGGCGGGGTCGCATTCTCGATCGCAAAGGTCGCGTGCTGGCCGAAGATCAACCCTGCTGGGACATCGCGGTTGATTACAATGTCATCAGCGGCGACTGGGCATTCGAACGTGCCCTCAAGGCGGCCCGCAAAGCCCATCGCGAGCACTGGGCTGAACTTTCCCGCGAACAGCGCGAAGCCCTCATCCAAGCCGAGTCCGCAAAGTACCAGCGGCAGGTCGAATCGCTGTGGGCTGCCCTTGTCGAATATTGTGATATCGATCGCGAGGAACTCGAACGTCGCAAGCGTACCGTGGTCAGGCGTGTGCAGACCATCCGCGCCAGTGTGTGGGAACAGCGTGCCGCCCGGATGGAAGCGACCGATCAGGATATCGACATCACCGATGTCGCCATCCCCGTGCGCGATGAGCGTCAGGCGCACACGCTGGTACCCGCGGTGAGTGGGGCGGTGATGGCCTACTTCCGCAAACATGAAGACCGCAAACGTGGTGTCGATGTCACCGAAGGCGCGTTCCCCGGCCTGAAGGTCAAGCGTAGCCGCACCCGTGTCTATCCGCTCACCACCGCTGAAGTGTTCACCGACCTGGCCACGTTCCCGCTGCCGCTTCGCCGCGATCTGCGTCAGCCGGTTCAACTGAAAAGTATTTATGGTTCACTGGTCGGCAAGCTGCGCGAAGTGGCTGCCGAAGATGTCACCGGCTCAACCGGCAGGCCGTATCGCCGTGCAGACAAGACGGTTGACCTCAAAGGTTATCTGCCGGGCGATCGTGTGGGGCAGTTCGGCATTGAGCGCGCCGCCGAGTGGCGCATGCGTGGCACACGTGGCAAGGAAACCCTCCGTCGCGACACCGGTGAAACTCAATCCACCGCACCGCTGCCGGGACAGGATGTACAACTGACGGTCGATGTGTTCCTTCAGGCCCGTATGCAGGCATTGTTCAACCCCGCGCTTGGTCTGATGCGCGTGCAACCATGGCATAAGCAGAAGCCCGATCACCTGCCGGTCGTGTTACCGAATGGAGAGCCGACCCCACTCAACGGGGCGTCGATCGTGCTGGAGGTTGACAGTGGCCAGGTACTCGCCATGGCT
>JANQFT010000217.1 GCA_028277685.1 Phycisphaeraceae bacterium | reverse complement strand
ATGGCCGAATGTCCGAGCATGCAGGTGCGTTACTTAGTCCTCCTTGCCGCGGTTGTCGTATGTACGACAACCGCGGTTTTCGCACAGTCGCTTCATTTCAAAGCGGAGCGATTGGAAAAGAACCCGATCATCACGCCGCAGATGTTTGCGGATGCCGGCGTGCCGAAGGATGGTAGGAACATCAACGGCCCATCATTGATCCGCCTGCCTGATTGGTTGCCGAAGAACAAACGTGCCAACCCGAACGCGAACTACTACCTCTACTTTGCCGACCATGGCGGGAAGTACATCCGCATGGCGTGGTCAGATAAGATTGAAGGCCCTTATCACCTGTACAAGCCGGGCAAGGGTGTGTTGTCGTTGTATGGTGATCAAAGCAAGGTGGTGGACGCCAAGCGTAACCGGCGGGTGCTGTTTGTCGGCAAGTCGCTTGGCGTGGAGGGTCACATCGCCTCGCCGGATGTGATTGTCGATTACGAGAACAAACAATTCGTGATGTTCTTCCATGGCTTTGCGGTCGCGCCGTATGGCAACGGCGGCCACAAATTCACCGGCCCGGATGGTGAGACATGGAAGCGATTGAAACTGCAGCGCTCGTTTGTCACCACAAGTAGTGATGGTTTGGGTTTCAACGGCCGCATCAAACCCGAAGTGGTTGGCGGGGCTTACCTGCGGGTATTCCAGGTGCATGGTGAGTGGTTCGGTTCATCGTACAGTTCATTAAAAAAAGCGGACAAGCCGAACACATTGCTGACCCGGTTCGGTACGAGGTTAGGGCGGCTGCGCACGGTGGGTGGTGTGCGACACACGGCGGTGCGCGTGGGAGATGATGGTGTAGTAACGGTGTTCTTCAGTCGCAAGGGGGGTAAGCCGGAGCACATTGAGTATGTGACGATTCGTCACCTGGGCGTGAAGCGGCCGAATCAGCTTGATATCAGTGAGCCGGTGTCTTTGTTGAAGCCGCGTGAAAAGTGGGAAGGCAGTCACCTGCCGATCGTGCAGTCGAAGGCGGGCGGCAGTGACGATCCGGTGCATCAACTGCGCGACCCCGGTTACTTCAAAGATGCGGATGGCAGTGAATATCTGTTGTACAGCGTCGCAGGAGAGAAAGGGATTGCGATCGCGCGTTTGCACGCGATGCGCACACTGACCATCCACGAATAGGAGGTCATCATGTTGGGCAAGTCACATTGGCCGTTGCGCGGCTTCACGCTGGTTGAACTGTTGGTGGTGGTGGCGATCATCGCGCTGTTGATTTCCATTTTGTTGCCGGCGTTGAACAAGGCGCAGAAAACGGCGCGCAACGTGGTCTGCCAGGCGAACCTGAGGCAGTATGCGATTTTCGGCACGGCCTACGGATCAGACAACCAGGGGTTGCTGCCCACCAATGGCTCCACCAGCGGAAACGGTAACGTGGCGCAGCAGTACTACACACCGGAAACCAACGATACCTTGCGCTGGTATGAACGGTACTGGGAACACCTGGGTGCATCAGGCAGCGACTGGTCGCAGGTGCAATGTCCGATCGCGCGTCGGCTGTTGGTCAGCAAGGGTGGGGCGAGCTTTAACAACCTGGATTACAGCCTGAACATCTTTGTGGGTGGACGCCGTCGCTTCAGGGGTGATACGGGGGCAGCCACGAAGTTCAAGCCGATCTTCAACTTTCCCCGGCTCGGGCAGGTCAGTGGTCAGGCCATGTGGTTTGCCGATGTGGGCTACAGCAATTTCTCCGGCACGATGTATCGCAAAGAGTGGTTCGAGTTTGGTTTCAGTTCGAACCGTGCTTCGGCGGTGTCGTGGAATTGGGTGCTTGACCATGAGAATGATCACGCCAATAACGCAGCCCGCCCCAAAGGTGAAGCCCACCCGGAGCACAAGAGTAACTTCGTCTATATCGATGGTCACAGTGGTGGCGTGAACTGGGCGCAGTGGCAAAACACCAACACCGAAACACGTAAGCTGCTGACGAACGAAGACACCGCCCGCGCAGGGAATTAGGGCGGTGTCGTTTGAGATTTCAAATCTCAAATTTGAGATCGTGAGATTGATGGTAAACGTTTGAGCGCATTCTTTTGTCATTCCCGCCGCGGTTTGGTCGCGTTCTGCAGCGCGGACACCGCATCAGCTATGATTCGCTCCGCATTCCGCATTCCGCATTCCGCATTCCGCATTCCGCATTCCGCAACCCCGCCCACAGTTCTCATCTTCCAGCCCGAACTTTTGGCTTTCAGTTTCCAGCACTCACCCCCATTCATCCCATCAGCCCGTTACCAGCAAGCCTCGGAACTCGCGACTTGTCCGGTCGTGACCGGGATGTTTCCCGCCCAGTTTCTGTTGGGTGCCAAGATGAAAAAAACGTGCGAAAAATGGTTGCGTGACGCAGAAGGCGCGGTATATTTGAGACTAGTTGCAGATTGAGGGAGTTAAGCATGTCGCATTAGCGGCCTTTCTTAGGCCAAGAAACGCAACTAGTCGCAAAAATTTGTGGGCTATTCACAATGACGCCGAGCGGGAAAACATCACAGAGTTCACAGGCACTGGCGGAAATCATGCGCCGGGCGGGGGTATCCAAGGCCACCGTGTTGCGGGTGCTCAACGGTGATCACAAGGGGGCGTATCCCCGGGTGGCCAAGCGCCATGCGCTCATTCGCCAGTTAGCGGATGAGTTGAATTACCGACCCAGTTATGCCGGCCGCACGATCAGTCGCAACCGCACGCATACGATCGGGCTGCTCTATCCGCGGCACGATCCGATGTTGGCCCACCAATATGCCCAGACCGTTCACGCTTTGGCGCGAACGCTCGGGGCGGAGGGCTATGATCTTGCCCTGCACGCCGTTGGCGAGGAAGAGACGGATCGTTCTGACCTGCTGCTCGGTCGTCGTTTCGATGCGTATGCCGTGCACGACCGTGTTCCGGCAGGTGTGCTTGAAGCGGTGCGTCGTGCGAATCTGCCGGCCGTGACCATCAACGCTGGTGAACACGAAGGTATGTCCAGCGTGAGTGCCGATGACATCGCCGGCACGCGCATGCTGACGGAAAAATTACTCGACATCGGTCACACCCGCATCGTCTACATCAACAAAGCGCTTGATCCGACCGCCACCATGCGTCACGTGTCGATCGCCCAACGTCAACAGGGTTACACCGAAGCGATGGAAGCGGCTGGGCTTTCACCGATGGTCTGGCATGCCACCGACCAGGAGCCGTCCGAGCGTTATCTGATGAGTCATGATCGCCCGACCGCGATGGTGGTTTATGCCACTGATGACGCGGCGGACATCGTTTACCGCATCACCGATGAGGGCGTGAGCGTGCCGAACGACTTAAGCGTGGTCGCCACGAACGACACCAGCTCGGGCACGACTTCGCGCCCGCAACTGACGATTATGCGCGTACCTTTCCAGGAATTTGGTGAGCAGGCTGGGAGGCTGCTTCTTGAAGCATTGGCCAGCGATGACCCGCTCGAACCGCAGCACATCATGCTGCCCGAACAGTACGTGGAGCGTCGTTCGATGGCCCCGCCCCCGGCGGACTGAAGAGAGAGCGTCAGTGCGGGCAAGTGTCTCGCACTGGAATGAGATTTTCATCCTGTCGCTTTGTCAGCGGCAGGGGGAGCAAAGACACAGCACCCTTCAAAGAAGGTGCACCAAATCAAGGGAGGACTCTGACATGCAGAGCACCAAGCGTATTGTGACACTGGCCGCCGTTGCAATGGTTGTGGCGATTGCATCCGCTGCACATGGTGCAGTACTGGCTGAATGGGACATCACACAGTGGTCCGGTGATCACTGGAACCCCAATGTGACGGTTACCGGCGAAGACACAAATGTGGATGCCAGCGGTATTAGTCTCGTGGGTTTAAGTAATGCCAACTCTGCGGGCGGTAACAAGGCTAGCGCGATCGGCGGTCGTAGCTGGAACAGTGCTACATTCAGCAAAAGTGATGAATATCTTTCGTTCACGATCACGCCCACAGGTGGTGCGGTACTCGATATCGACACCATCCACCTCAGTGAAGCGATGAACAACAACAACCTGATTAATGATGGTGGTCCCAATGAAGGACCTGCGGAATTTCGCCTTCGTTCCAGCCTGGACAACTTCGATACCAACATTCTTACCGGTGTGATCACTGGTGGCTTCCAGGACATCAACGGCGCCAGCACTTACCACGCACTCAGCCTCGGTTCAGATTTTGATGCCATTGATAGCACGGTCGAGTTTCGTCTGTACGGTACCGGTTTCGCAAGCTTCCGCGGCCAATGGTTCATCGGCAACCCTGCCGACGGCCCGTTCGATAATTTCACGGTTGAAGGCAGCGTCATCCCCGAACCTGCCACGATGGCTTTGGTGGGTTTGGGCCTGCTGACCATCGCCCGTCGCCGCCGCGCATGATTCAATCTGAAACGATTCGCAAGGTCGGGCGTGAAAGTCCGGTCTTGTTTTCCGATACATCGAT
>JANQFT010000214.1 GCA_028277685.1 Phycisphaeraceae bacterium | reverse complement strand
CCATTGGCCAACTCCCACGTGCTGTATTCGCCGACGCGCAGGTGTCTCAGTCGTCCGAATCCGCCGGGGTCGTAGCCGCGTGAATCGGTATAGCGCCGATCGCTCAGCGCTTTGGTGTGTCCGTCCAGGAAGAGCGTTGGGCGAGTCCAGTTATCCGTATGACGCATGTGCCAGCTGGCATGTTGGCCGGCCAGGTCGTTGCCGTTGACGCCGCCGGGCATTTTGGTGTCGGCGCAGTAGCGAAATGGGGTATTGCCAGGACGGGTGAAATAGCTGACCGTCAGACGGGAAGCCGCGGCATAGACAGTAGCGGGAGGCCCATGATTCGGCGTTTCACCGGGCCATGCACCTTGGTACGCCTCGTAGAATGCGCCTTGATAGCCGTTTGAATTTGTCCACCCATCTCGGGCATACAAACCAAACGATCGCTTGCCTGTGATGCCAGAACTGGGGCACCAGAATGCGCGGCTGTCGGTATTATCCATTTCCCCCGCTTCAACCCACGCAGGGCGGGAATCTTCGGCACCGAGATAGGGTGCCATCAACCATTCCCAACTTGGTCCTTCCAACCCACTGCCGCCTGAGCGTGGTTTACTGTTACTGGTCGTTTGTGCCTGAGGCTTGAACGGTATGTGTCCATTCATCTCCGATCCATAGGTACTGACCGCAATTCCGTGCTGATGAAGTTGTGCCTGGCATGCCGTCATACGTGCTACTTCTCGAGCACCGTTCAGTGCGGGCAATAGAATTGCCAGCAGCAACGCGATGATGGCAACCACGACCAGCAGCTCCACCAGCGTGAATGCGCTGTTGGGGCCATGTGAAGTGCCTATGTGCAATCTTGCCGTCGGCATGTTTGACTCCCGAGTATCAATGATGACCTGTCCATCGGAAGCGCAGAATGGAGCGAGCATGAAGCCACGTGCATGGCGTTAACCGGGCACGCGGTGAGTGTTCGGTATCGCAGTTCAGCCGTTGCCGCTGATTAGCCCCGCCTTCGTAACACGAGTGCGCTGCCGACCGTCAACAGCATCAGACTCGCCGGTTCCGGAATGATCTGTCCCACCACCGCGATTTCGGTGAATTTCCCGGCTTCGCTCAGTCCGGTCGGGCCGGTGCCAACAATCAGATAGCGTGCCTGCGGCGTGATGGCTGTCGCGGTGGTCAACTGCACATCGCGCTGCCAGGTTTCGTCGCCGTTGTTAGGTACTGCAGTGGTCATGAAGTTCAACACGCTTTCATTGATGCCATCATTCACCGTATCGGTGTCATCATCCCAGTAGACAATCGCATAGCCTGGTCCAGCCGGAACAGCGCCGGGCCAGGGCCGTTTGCGCGACCAGGTTTCAAAGATGCGCACGTTGGCATAGTCGACGCCAAAATCGATGAAACCAAAACGATTGGCTTGTCCCGTGGTCTGAACGAAGCCATCACTGGCGGCACTGGCGGGCCCCGTCACCGCGTCGTAACTGACCGGTTGGTTATCCATGAATTCCGGACTGAAGAAGTCCACCCCTGCCTGGCCACCTGTAATCGGAATGATCTGCAATGTCGCGGCCGATGAGGCAGTCGCCCACAAGGCCAGCCCAATCAGAACCGCACTCCATGTGAATTTGTCGTTACCCATCCCGTATCTCCTTTCGCTGTGATCTGCTAACAAGACAAATCAACTGGTTATTCCACACCATGACGCTCTCTCGTGGTGCGGTCATTACGATGCATTGCGAAACGCGACTGACTCTCGCGGCACCAGTTCGTGGTCGAGCATGATGCGGTGGGGTGTTGTGTCGTGCTGCTCGATCACGCGCAGAAGAAGCTTGCCTGCCTGTTCAGCCATCTTTTCGGTTGGACGATGCAACACCGACATCGCGGGGCAGAAGAACTGCAGCCCCAGATCATTCGACATACCGATCAGGGATAAATCATCCGGCAGCGATATGCCCAATCCTTCACGGCAGAGGTACGGCACCTCGTGTGTGAGTTCTTCGCTGGGCATGAAAATCGCGGTAACACCGGAATCGATCAATCGCTTAAGCGGGCCAAGGGGAGAATGCATTTGCGTGCGCGCGGTGTAGCGGTCATCGAATTCACCGCCGTTGTCCTTGATCACCTGCCGGAAGCCCGTGAGATAGTCCATGTGGACAGAAATAGTTTGGTCTGAAAGGAAACCGAGCTTGCGGTGTCCGCGTGCCCAGAGATGTTCCGCGGCAAGCCGTCCACCCTGGACTGGATCCATGATGACGCCCGAATGTTGTTCGAGTTCCGGGCGGTTGAACACCACGGTGGGCACACTGGATAATTCCTGCAGGGCTTCGAGCGTCTCCGGCTTCCAGGCGATGGCCAGTGCTGCATCAATGTAGCGGTCACCAAGTGACTCAAGGTTACCACTTCCATAGGTGTGCACGGCCAGGTTCAACCGCGCCAGATGCATGGCCACATCCATGTTCAGCCTTTGCACCAACGATCCGACCGCCTGGCGCGGGGGCTGGTCGACGATCAATCCCACGGTGACCTGACGGGCAGATTGCTTGGGCCGATACTTCGCCGCCCGCGCCGCATCCATTACCCGTTGGCGCGTCTCATCACCGATGCCATCGCGGCCATTCAACACGCGACTGACCGTTGCCGGAGAGACGCCGGCTCGCTGGGCAATCTGATAGATCGAGGTGGATCCAATTGAGTTCGCCATGGTCCGGCTCCACAGAGGTGGCTCGGCTCTCCTTGAAACACTTTACTCCATAGATAAACAATTGCAAGCGAAAGCCGAAATAATCTCGCGATTCCGCAGCCCAGGCAATCAATGCTCCTTACGTATTCCCGATTAAACACGCGTTTTCATTCCACAATTTGGCTTGATCACACCGTGCTTGTGTTATACTAAAGTGTTTAGTAACGTGAGGCACTTGTGGCAACAAGGTAAGGGTCAACACCATGCGGCACCAATACGTTCGTCAAATCAGCACTTGCACAGCGTTCATGGGATTAACGGTCTTCTGGTTGCTTATCGTGGCCTGTGGCGCCCTGGCGGACGCACAGGTGATTCCCGGGTCGAGTTCCATGGGGCAGGCCGATGCAAAACGGCAGCGACAGTTACTGGAACCCATGGATTCGTCCAGTGGGTTGAAGCTGGGGGCGTGGCGTATGAAAGGGATGCGTACAGAACCTGTGCAGGCACAGGACATGGTGATCGCTGGTCGGGCATCACTTCGATTCAATGCCATCGCCCAACGGGCCGGGGCCAAGGGGGATATTGGTCTGCCGATTAAGCCGCCGCGCCAACTCGAGCAGGTGGGTGTCTGGGTGCACCTTGAAAATGATTCAAACGTGGATCGTGTGGGGTTTCAGATTTACGACGCGGAAGGCGAGGGATTAAGTTTCACCACCCAGGCCCGGCAGGCAGGTTGGCAGTTTGTTGAAGCGGACCTGCAACGTGGCGGCTTCCAACAGTCGTGGCCCCAGGCAGACAAGAACGGCAAGGTTGATCTCCCGCTTAAAAGTATTCGTGTCATTTGGTTCTCCCGCAAACAGGGACCAACCTCGCTCTGCGTGGATGCGCTCGTTGGATTGTCAAAGGGAGTGTCTGATCGCGTGTCACACGTTGCCTGGTCTGTCCCCGATGCCGTCGAACCTGAAGATGCATTATCTGCCAGCATCACACTCAACAATACCAGTGATCGAACACTCAAGGCTGAAGTGGAATACAGCCTTCAACGCAACGCTGATCTGAAACGCATGAGTTTGCCAGATCCGGTACACGGAAAGGACATAGCCGTCGGCTGTACCACATGGACGCAAGTTGATGGCGGTGAACCTGCTGCGGATACCACGCTGACCGATGTGGCGGATGACACGGCGAATCAGTTGCCATGGTCGCAAGAGGGATATGGGCAGGTCACGCAGACAATTGACCTTGGTCATGTGCGAAACCTGACACACATGCGATTGATCACCAGCGATGCCAAACGCGTGCGGCGACTAGACGTGTCCGTTTCGCTGGATGGCAAAAAATACGATGCGGTATCAGGGTTGGTGGGGGTGAATCTGCAGGGCAAGTGGGGGCAACAGGATTTCCCGTTGGAGCACACCGTACCTGCGAGGTATGTACGTTTCCGTCATCACGCGCCGGACGAGAAACTGAGAAAGTTCAGTCTGCCGCGCCGCGTTTCATTGTTCGATGGCTCGACGGAAGAAAGCGGATCGATGCCACAGGTCGGCCCGATCATCACGCAAGGCAAACTGACAGTTTCAGCCGAACCGCGCCATTTCGGTACGCACGTCCTGAAGATCGATCATCCATTGGGATCGGGATCGTTTGTTCTGGTGACGCGAACGCGCATAGGCGAGAAAACGCATCTCGATGCGAAGTCTGTTTTCGGATTGCCTGCTCATCTGCCCGCAGAGCAACTCGAGCCGCGTATCGGTATGAATTGTTCTCAGGCGTTCATGTTGCCGTTGGTGCGTCGGCTGGGTGTGAAATGGATTCGCTTTGAAAACCTGAAGTGGCGCATGATGTCCAGTAAACCGGGGGAAACCATTTTCGATGGTTCGCTCGGGCCCTGGCATATGAATCATGATGCGTACTTCAGCAAAGCGGCGGAGCTTGATCTGAGTACCCTCGCGTACTTTTTTCAGGTACCGGAGTATGCCAGCAGCGCACCGCAAGGCGTAAAGCATCGCGGGCATTATCCACCGAAGGATTACAACGCCTACGCGGAGTATGTCTTCCAAACCGTGGCCCGTTACGGCCAGACCGTGGTCCCCCGAGATCGACTGACTTCTGCGGATCAGCAATCCGGCCTAGGACAGGTGCTGGCGTATCAGATATGGAACGAGCCGAATCTGAATAATCCAACCTGGGGTCATTGGGTCGGTTCGCTTGATCAGTATTACGCGCTTCTGAAGCAGACCGCCGAAGCGGCGCGGCAGGCTGATCCAAATGCGTTGATCAGCAACGGTGGTTTTGCCGGCATACCGGTGTCACTGATCGATTCGCTACGCACACACACCTATCCCGATGGCACGCATCCGATCGACTATCTGGACATGATCACCGCGCATGTGTACACGGGGGATGTTGCACCGGAACTGGCGAAGGTTGATACCAATGCCAAGCGCGATGGCAAGCCGGCGGAAGGGGCGGGGCATCTTGAAGATTTGATGCGACTGGCCGCATGGCGCGACCAATACGTGCCGAACAAGCCGATCTGGATCACGGAAACCGGTTACGACACCGCTGGGCCGCGCAAGGTCAGTGAGCGTGATCAGGCAGCTTTTCAGGTGCGCAACCTGCTGATGATTCTGGGGGCAGGTATTGATCGTGTATTCATCTATCGCGAGAGGGGATCAAGCCCAAGCCTGTATTCCGCTTCAGGTCTGGTCCGCAATGACCTTTCCCATAAACCCAGTTATTTCACCACGGGCACGCTCATTCGCATGCTGACCGGTGGTGGACCTGTTTATCGTTTACCGACGGAAGACCCGGGCGTATGGGCTTACGCCTGGTTGCGTGATGATCGGCCGGTTGTTGCGGCATGGTCTGTAGTTGGGCCGATGGAACTCAAACTTACTTTAGGCAAGGCCACGGTGGTGGATGCTTTCGGTGGACGCGTGAAGATCAATGATGCATCGAACCACGTCCTCACCGATATGCCGGTCTACTTCGAAGATATCACCAACGTTCAGTTGATTCAGAAGATGATCGCCGCCAGCAAGACAGAAACTGCCGCCTGGCGGCACGCACGCAAGCGACTGGCAAACGCAAGGGTCTACCTGTTCGATTTCGGTGGTACGAATCGCGTCGGCGCTTTCGACCATGGTCGCGTCCGTTCGTACACACCGGTGACGGCCAAGCAGCGATACAACGAAACGGTCGGCTATGGCTTCACGCCATCCACATCTGCGCAGGACATCGAAATCAAGTGGATCGAAGACCCAGTCTTGCGTGACGGGTGTAAGCTCTCAAGTGGCGCGTTCATGTTCAAAGCCAGGCCCGGCACTTATCGGCTCGCCCTCAATTGCATCCCCGCAGGCGCCAAAGGAAAAGTTGTGATTCGGGGCGCAGGTGATGATCAGATCGAATTACTGACGACACGCAATCAGAATGAAGTTTCGCGTGAGATCAAGGTTGGGCTTGAGCCAATCACCATCGTGCCGCCTGCTTACGCCACGTTGCGTCACGTTCGTCTTGTGCAAACCGACTAGACATCTGTTTTCTGGCGAAACCACAAACCCAGACCATGAAAGATACGCAACGATCTTTATCGAAGGTATGTCATGCTTCATCATTTGACTCGTATCCGAAACCGCAAGACCGGTCGCTGTTCCAGTTGGGATACCAGTGGGCGGAACAACGACGCATGGCGCATTCAGCCGGGTGAAACACGCGTGTTGGCCGATGTCTGTGGACCAGCACAGATCACCCATCTCTGGATGACGCAACTCGCAGGGTACCGTGAGTGCCTGCTGCGCATCACCTTCGACGATGCAGCAAGCCCTCAGGTGAATGTACCGCTGGGTGACTTTTTCGGCCTGGGCAACAGCATTGTCAACAGCTACCAGTCCGCTTTGTTCACCGCCTCAGCCAATGCGGATTACCGAATGAACGCGGCGTGCGCGCTCAACTGTTATGTGCCGATGCCGTTCCGCCATCGGGCCTTGGTGGAACTGGTCAATGAAGGACAGCACACGCAGGTCCAGTACTTCTATGTCGATTATGAATCCCTGACCCCCGAGGATGTTGCTGAACCGTTTGGCTATTTCCACGCGGAGTTCCGCCGCACCAATCCGTTTGGCGGGTGGGGGCATGAAATCAAAGTCAACACGCCCGAAGCAGACATCGTGAACAAGCAGAAGCAGGCGTGGGACAACAACTACGTTGTTCTGAAGACGAAGGGATGTGGCCACTACATCGGCTGCAATCTCAGTGTGACCAACTTCCAGGGCACGTGGTGGGGCGAAGGCGATGACATGATCTGGGTGGATGGCTACAAATGGCCACCGGATATCCACGGCACCGGCAGTGAGGACTACTTCGGCCAGGCGTGGGGCATGCAATCCAATGCCTTCTGGCGAAACGGGTCCAGTGTCTATGAGGATCACAACCAATGCGGTGCCAGTTCGTGGGCACCGCACCTGGGGGGTTATCAAACATCGTACGTGTTCCACCTGGAGAACCCCGTGCGCTTCCAGAAAGAAGTGAAAGTCACAATCGAACATGGACACGGCAATCACCTGCAGAACGAGATGAGCAGCGTCGCCTACTGGTATGCCATCAAACCCGCGCGCGTGATGTCACCACCACCTGTAGCCAAACGCATGCCCGTTCTTTGCGATAACCAGGGACAGTGGCTGATAGACAAAAGCAGTCAACACCCTGGTCGCAAAATCAAACTGAACGCGGAGATGCAGCGAATGAAAAAACGCTGGGAAAAACCAAAGTAATGCAACTGCCCCACAGTGAAGCAAAAGTTTTCGATCCGAATATGCGAATCCGGCGGCGTTGACATCGTAAAACGTTGATCATCGTTCAAACGTTTGTTAATGACTGCAGCAAACATCGGGTATATTTGGAGCCTGCCAATCCTGTCCAACACCTATGAACACGCCGGTGGACGTGGAACCGCTGGCAGATGACGTTACGCTTTACCAACACAGTGCTCATTGACCAAGATAACTTGCTCTATGCCTGTTTCTCAGTGACGGCTCGCCGAACATCCCGGCATCAGTCAGATGAGTATTTCCCCCGCACGCCGCCGCCGCATTGTGGCGCCTGCCCTGCCCCCACGTTTAGCGTCACCTGTCAGTTCAGTCGTTTACTCCAGGTTGGCTGTCGTCGCGTAGCAACGACAGCCCAAGGCATCACCCCCAATTGAACCTTGACTTGCCGACCGACTTCGTCTGAGTCGGCTTCCGTCACATCATCATCTGCCCGGGTAGGGACAACAGCTGTACGATTTGCTGATCCATGTTAGCGTTGCTGTCCTTCGTCCAAAGCCAGCTTCGGGGTCCCGCGTCCATGATGGTGAGTATAGTGCGGTTCTCAAGGATTGGTGTGTGTCGCGGGTTCGGTGGGCCGGTGTGGATTGGAGTATTCGGTATCGCTTAGGTCCGGTCCTAGACGCCGCTGTCGATGGCGATACCGCCATCGATGGGGACCACGACGCCGGTGACGAAGGCGGAGGCGTCGGAGCAGAGCCAGTGGAGGGTGCCGTGGAGTTCGTGGGCTTGCCCGAATCGGCCGAAAGGGGTGTGATCGACGATGGATCGGCCGCGTGAGGTGAGGGAGCCGTCGGGTTCGGTGAGGAGCGTGCGGTTCTGCTCGGTGAGGAAGAAACCGGGGGCGATGGCGTTGACGCGGAGGCCGTCGCCATGTTTTCGGGCGAGTGAGACGGCGAGCCATCGGGTGGTGTTGTCGAGGGCGGCTTTGGCGGCGGAATAGCCGATGACGCGGCTGAAGGCACGGAAGGTGGCCATGGACGAGAAGTTGATGATGACGCCGCGGCCGCGTTCGGCCATGCCGGGTGCGAAAGCGAGCGTGGGCGTGAGCGCCCCGCGGTAGTTGATGGCCATGACCCGGTCGATAGCCTGTGGGTCGAGATCGAAGACCGAGCCTTCGGGGGAGATCGTGGCGTCGGGGAGGTTTCCTCCCGCAGCGTTGATCAGGACATCAACGGGTCCGAGGTGTTGCTGGACGGCGGCCACGGCCTCGGCCATGGTGTCGGGGTCGGTAGCATCTCCGGCGAAAGCCATGGCCCGGTCGGGTCCGCCGCAGTCCGCGACGACT
>JANQFT010000201.1 GCA_028277685.1 Phycisphaeraceae bacterium | reverse complement strand
TGGCGGAATCACTGAGATGGGCATCGCTCGCGGCACTCCACAAGCCCGAAGCATTGCCACCGGCCAGTTCGTTCCAGGCGTTGGCTTCGTTCTGGCTGGGTGCCACGGACAGCGGAGCGAAACGGAGTCGTCCGTGCGATTCAGGTTCAGTGTGGGACACGGACGACCACGCCCGTTGGGCCTGCGCTATCCGTGATACCGGTGAACTTTTTTTGACAAATGCCAAAGTTTGCGCGCGGAGTGGCACGAGGGGGGTGTGAATGGGGTGGGTGATAGCCCCGCCAAGGCTGCGTCATGGTTGGGGCCTGGGGGCTGCGCTATGGTTGGGCTTGTGAATCTCCGTGGATTGGGTTAGCATACTCGATTCTCTGCCGGTCGGAGGCGTGATCTGTGCGCCTTGATCGAGAGGAGAATGACGCTTTGCTTTGCACCCGGAGGTACTTACGCCAATGTCCGTCCGACTTCGCCTACGCAGAATGGGTAACACGCACCGGCCGATCTACCGAGTGACCGCCATCGACCAGCGGAAAGCGGTCAATGGTCGTTGTATCGAGGAACTCGGCCAGTTCAATCCTGATATCCGCGATGAGTCCAAGCAGGCCAACCTGAAACTGGATCGTTGCGCTTACTGGCTGAGCGTGGGTGCAGTACCCAGTGATACCGTCGCCACGCTGCTGAAGCGGGCCGGCCTGAATGCCAAGCCTGGCACGGCCGTCGAAGCCCAGCCGGCTGAGTTGCTCGCAACCCCCGCGGTCGCCCCCGGAAGTGGGGAAGCGACGGCGACGGCCAGCGCGTGAGTTCATTCCCCGATTGAACGGGACTGCCGATGCGTATCGACGTATTGACGCTGTTCCCGGAGATGTTCACCCCGGTGCTGGGTTCGAGCATCCTCAAACGGGCGGCCGAAGCAAAGCGGGTCGAATATCACCTGACGGACATTCGTCAGTACACGACCAACAAGCATGGGAAGGTGGATGATCGTCCCTTCGGGGGCGGGCCGGGCATGGTGATGAATTGCCAGCCGCTCTGGGATGCGGTGATGGCCACGGAAAGTGAAGACACGCGCCAGGCCACGCGGATACTGCTGACGCCTCAGGGCGAACCGCTGACGCAGAAACGGGCGGAAAACCTTGCCCAGCAGGAACGGTTATTGCTGATCGCCGGGCATTACGAAGGCATCGATCAACGCGTGATTGATCGACTGGAGCCTTTGGAAATCAGCATCGGCGACTACGTACTCAGCGGCGGCGAACTGCCGGCCATGGTGCTGATCGATAGCGTGGTGCGTTTGATCCCGGGTGTGCTCGGGCATGATGAATCGGCGATTCACGATTCATTCAGCCCTGGAGCGGAGCGCCTGCTCGATCATCCGCACTACACGCGGCCCCAGGAATGGGATGGCCGCGGCGTCCCGGATGTTCTGACCAGTGGCGACCATGCCGCGGTCGAAACCTGGCGACGCGAACAACGAGAGAAGCTCACTCAGCAGCGTCGACCAGATCTGCTGGAGTGAAGATGCAGGATCTTCGATCGACGATGTTCGATCTGAAGAACACGCGAAACAGATCGTCGATCGTACATCAAAGATCGACGATAACACTGGCAAGTTGGCCACCACCCAACCCCTGCCGACAATACGTGATTCAGAAAAGGACATAGGACAATGAGCCAGGACATCATGGCCGGCATCGAAACGGCCCAACTCAAAAAAGACCTGCCCAACGTGTCGGTGGGCGATACGGTCAACCTGCACATGCGGATCATCGAAGGCGAGAAGGAACGCATTCAGGTGTTCAGTGGTGTGGTGATCGGCATCAAGGGACGGGGCATCAACCAGACGATGACCGTGCGTCGCATCGTGGCCAACGAAGGCGTTGAGCGCGTGATTCCCGTGCACAGCCCGCGCCTGGCGAAGATCGAAATCGTCCGCTCCGGCCATACCCGCCGCAGTAAGCTGTATTACCTGCGCGAACGCGTGGGTAAGAAGCGTCGTCTCCGCGACAAGCGCCGCGGCCTGGATCGCGCCATCGCCCCGGAAACCACGCCTGAACCGCAGGCGGAAACACCAGCCGCTGAGACTGAAGTGACAACCGACACGGCCAGCGAATAAACTAACTGTAAATCATTTCAGGGACACGGCTTGCCGTGTCCCTTTTTCCTTGCGCCCAAGTGCAGGGCGTTATGGCGATCCTAGGGAATCTCCCCATGTTTGTGGGAATCCACTTGCCCATCTCTATTAAGCGTGTAATATTGATACGGATGTTAAGCGCATAATATGGCGAGCAGGGAAGCCCTACTCGCTGACTGAAGAGGCACGCCAGCTTGGCCGTATCCACTAACAGCACGATGAAATCTGTTCGCCCATCGCGGGTGACGCTTGCCGATGTGGCGGCGAGAGCCGGCTGCTCGACGGCGTTGGTCTCGACGGTCATCAACCGTTCCAGCACGAACGCCGGCGCCAGTGCCGCGATGACGGAACGCATCCGTGTGGCTGCGCGTGAACTTGGTTACCGGGCTGATTTCGCCAGTCAGAGTCTTGCCCGACGATCGACGCGGACCATCGGCGTCTATGTACCCAGTGTTGATACGGCAAGCCTTGCCCATCCATATGAAGGTGCAGTGCTGCGTGGCATCGAACGAATCTGTCAGAAAAAATCTTACGACCTGCTGGCGATCAATCTTGGGGGCAAGGTTTCGCCGCAGTCGTGCATTGACCGGTTCGCCGAGCGTCGTATCGATGGCCTGGTGTTGCTCAGTGTTGCGGCATCCGATGCGTGGGTCAGTCGTCTGGTCGACCATCAGCCGAACGTGGTGGCGGTGAACTACCATGGACCTGAGGGGCGACTGCAGCGGGTGAACTTCGATGATCACCGCGCGATCGCTTTGGCCACCGAACATCTCATCTCACTGGGGCACCGCGACATCGCTTTCGCAGGCCTGCTTACTGAAGACCCCGGCCCAGGCGCAGCCCATCGACGCGAAGCGTTTGAACAAAGCATGCGCAACCATAATCTGCCGATCAATCCCGATTGGGTCATCGACAGCACACTTGAAGGCAACTGGCCCGACCCGATTGACGATCACATTGTCACCGGCAAGTGGGCGGCCGAGCATCTACAGAAATCCGAAAAGCACCCTACCGGCGTGGTGTGCTACGGCGACCTGATCGCCATTGGCGTTTGCCGCACCCTCAAGCAGGCGGGTTTAAGCGTGCCCAACGATGTGAGCGTGACCGGCGTGGACGACATGACTCTTTGTGAGTTCGTCGAACCTGCTCTGACCACGGTAAGTCAGCCGTTGGAGCAGATGGGGCGCCGCGTCACAGAAATACTGTTCGAGAAGATCACCGGCGAGCAGGCGTCCGGGGCTGCTCCTGTATCCGTTGAACTATCAGAACCCACACTGGTCGTGCGTGAATCGACGGCTCGTGCAGCTCGATGAATCACACGGCCTGAAAGATGAAACGCCTGAGTGCTATGCAACCTTACGGAAAGGAACACCGAGGATGAGAAAACTAACGCAAACGATCGTCGCCACAGCTCTGGCATTGGCATTCGCTGTTCCAGCAACTGCCGCCACGATTTCCTGGGATGGTGAAATCGGTACCGACTTCAACGTTGGCGCCAACTGGGTGGGTGATTCGATGCCCGCGATCTACCTGCCGGCCGATACCGGTTCGGGCGATGTGGCTTTGCTTGATGCATCGCTGGTCGGACTCGGCAATCAGACGCCCACCATGAGTGCCGATTACACATTGCGCGGCCTGGTCATGGAAGGTTCCGGCTGGACGCTCGACACAAACGGTAACACGTTGAGGGTGAGCTACCGCGATGGCCTTAAGTCAAATAACACCAGCGGCACCAATACCATCAATGGCACGCTGCGGCTCGGCGGGAACAACACCAACACACACCCCGCTATCACGGTGGCTGCCGGTGGCACGCTTCGCCTGAACGCGAACATCGGCATTTTTGCTGACAGGCCGAGCGGCGGCAACCAGAGCGCGGCTCTGGAGAAGCGGGGTGGCGGTACCCTCGAATTGAACACCACCAATGTATGGGGCACCTCTGGTCTTCGCGTCTACGATGGCACCGTTCGTTTCATCAAGGAAACGGCTGGCGGCATCACGGGTAATGGTACCGGCGGTCTGGGGACAGCCAACAACCGCAACCTGGCCCTCAATGGTGGCCTGACTGACATCAACGGCACCGTCTCTCAATTGAAAATCAGAACACTCAGTATTGCTGAGACGGCTGAATTGACCAACTCGCAGGCGTCCAACGTGATCGTCAATGCCAAGGCTGGCGGCGGTTCCACCCTCGCAGGCAAGATTTCCGGCGACATCAGCCTGCAGTTGTTTGCCAATCAAAGCGCCACCATGACGATCACTTCGGCCAACAACTCCTACACCGGTACCACGCAGATCGGTCGCTCCGGTGGCAGTGGTACCAACAGCGTGGTGGTCAAGACCGATGCCCTGGTGAATCAGGATGGCGCGTTCGGTAACGCCAGCAGCGCCATCATCATGGGTGGTCTGGGTAACGGCGGCCACGCTCAACTGCTGAGTGATGGTACGATCGAGATCGCCCGCGACCTCACGATCCTCAGTGACAAATCGACCTCCAATAAGGTTGTCGGTGCACGCAATGCGCAAGTCGGCACCAGTGTGTTCTCCGGCACCGTCACCGTGGGCAATGGTGAACATGCCGACCTGCACGTCACCGCCGGCGCCACCGGCCAGGCCGACTTCACCGGCAACATCGTTGAGTCTGCAAACGCAGGTAGCGGTTCGGTCACCAAGATCGGCGATGGTGTCGTCCGCTTCACCGGCGACAACACCTACGAAGGTGGCACCACCATCACCGCAGGCACGTTGTTGATTGATAACACCACCGGCTCGGGCACGGGCACCGGTGCGGTCGGCGTGGATGCCGGCACGCTGGGCGGCGTGGGTAGTGCAAGTGGCGTGGTCACCCTGGGTGACGGTTCGGGCGATGATGATGCGGTGCTGAAGCCCGGTAACAGCATCGGCACGATCACGCTGGGCGGCCTGACGACTGCCGCCGATGCCCTGATCGAGATCGAACTGAACAGCGATACGTCCGCGACCGATCAGATCATCGTTAACGGTGATGTCACCCTCGGCAGCGGGATTGCTTCGCTCAGCGTCACTGATTCAGGTTCGACAGAACTGCTCGCAGGTACGGTACTTACCCTCATCAGTAACACGTCCGGCACGACCAGCGGTTACTTCGCTGATCTGACGGACGGTTCAGAACTGATCGTGGGTGTGAATACCTTCCTGATCGATTACGACGGCGGTGCGGGCAACGATGTCACGCTGACCATCATCCCTGAACCGGCCTCGATGCTGCTGCTTGGCGCCGGCGGATTGCTCATGTTCCGACGCAATCATCAGGCGTAATGGGTCGATACTCGTAAGGGACAAGCGCCGGCGGACGCACGCCGGCGCTGCCCCTTTTTGCCTCGGCGGGGCGTTGGATGACTGGCGCATGTGATTGGCCGATAAGGAACCACCGCCATGCCACAATCAAAACGCCCAACACGAACACGTCAAGCCGTTGGCTTCACACTGGTCGAACTGCTGGTGGTGGTGGCGATCATTGCGCTTCTGATTTCGATTCTGCTGCCGGCATTGAACAAAGCGCGTGATGTGGCTCGCGGAGTGCTTTGTCGAGCGAACCACCGGCAAGTTCACCTGGCCATCATGATGTATGGCCAGGACACAACGCAGCACGTACCGCCGACAAAGAAGAAGTTCACTGGTCCACCGATTCATCTTGACGGAAAAACATACACCGACAAGAGTGAAGTCTGGGTCTCTTGGCACTCAGAACATTTTGCCGGGAAGTACCTTGGAACCGGTACATATCAATCCAGTGATAAGTCAAAGACGGATCTGATCTACTGTCCGGAACTCACCTCGGCCATCAAGAACAAGCATAGTGGTAATGGCATCAGTTTGAATCACCTGTACAACTGCCGCCTGTATCACGATAAGCCGAAGAACGGTGATGGCACCGGCAAGATTCCTGTCAAGCTCACTCAGGTGAGGTCGCCGGCGCGCATGATGCTCCTCGTCGATACGTGGTCCAAGAGCGCAAAGAACGGGCACGAGTCACTTGAGTATGTCACCTTCGACGACAATGGTACTCCCATGGAGAAGAGGTCCAACGGGAACCTGATCAATCGCAAGAACAGCTACGGCACCACTGCGTATCGCCACGCCGGACACACGAATGTTTCATTCGTCGATGGCCACAGCGAGACATTCGATAATCTCTCTGATGCGGACAACAACAAGATTGTTCAGCGCAAAGCAGATTCTCCGTAATACACCCGTATTAAGAATCGTCAAGAGATTCAGCCGCCTTGCCTACG
>JANQFT010000145.1 GCA_028277685.1 Phycisphaeraceae bacterium | reverse complement strand
AAAGCAACCTGCATGCGCCGGGCCAGCGTGCGGGCGGACATGGGAAACTTGCCGGCCAATTCATCTGCGGTGAGTTGGTCGGCCACGTGCAACCAGATGTAGCGCACCACCTGCGCGATCACCGGATCATCGACACAAAGAAGATCGGTGGACTGGCGACTGACCACGCCGATCGGAGACACGCGGGTGATGTCGGGCACAGTTTCGCCGCGCAGGTAACGATCGAGGGTTTGGGCGGCGAGATAACCGATGCGTTCGGAATTGGGCGCCACGCCGGAGATGGTGGGACGCAGCGCTTCGAACACCACATCATCATCGCCACCGGAAATCAGCGAGACATCATCGGGCATGACGAGGTTGGCTTCGCGACAGGCGACCGACGCGCGCCAGGCGTGGCTGGTGTCGAACGCGAACAGACCCAGCGGTTTGGGCAGCGCGTTGATGAATTCGGTCAGGTCGGCAATCTGATGCTCCAGCCGCCAGGGGTCGTTCGCCTGCATGGCCGTGCCTTGCACGAAGACATGTGGCTGAATGTCTGTCTGTTCCGCGGTACGGATGAAACCGGTCACGCGCTCGTTGGCGCGGCTGTAGTCCGGGTCAACGTGACTGACCGCAGCGAGCGACCGCAAACCGCGCTGCAGCAGGTGGTCGGCGGCAAGCCTGCCTATCTGATCAAAATCGACCAACACCCCGGGGTCGGTCAGGCGCGGGGCACGATCGAATATGGCCACCGCCTTGCCCTGCAGTGATACCCCCGGCTGACCGGCGTAAATCATGCCATCGATGCGCTGGTGCCACTGCCTGCCAGGTACGGTGCTTAGCTCCGAACCATAACCCAGCGGAAGTAGTTCCCACGGCTCGTGCTCCGCAATGTAGGCCTGAATGCCGCGCAACGCGCGACGCAACCAGTGCCAACTTGGATTGAATGCAAGGGCAATCCGTTTCATATGTCATATTTTGTAATAACTATGACCTAAATAGACAAGACGCCACCTCATTCATCGGGCATTGTGTGGATGCATCGCGCCTGGGCGGTGGTCTGCCCATCTGGCGCGAAAGCGAAACATTCACCCGGAGGACAAAACCATGCAACGTCTAGTGATGCTGACCACCCTCGCTTTGGCCTTGGTGATTCTGCCAGCTCAACTGGCTTCCGCGGCGATCGTGGTGGATATCGAGCGTAAGACGGACAGTGACCCGGATGCCGATGGCTTCTTCGATTTCGACACCATTGATGGCAATGTTGCCGGCGATCTGGCTGACGGCATCGTGCCCACCATCGTCGGCGGTCTGCAGGGCGGCGCGGCGGCGAACCTGACCAACGGGGCTGCGCAAACATCCGACGCGGGCAACATCGCCGAATCAACCACGCCACAGAACTTGCAGAACACGCGCTTCATCTTTGACCTGGGCGCGGTGCAGAGTGTCGCTCAGTTCAACAGCTATTCGCGCCACAACGCCGAGCGTGCTCCGCAGGCATATGACCTGTGGGCAGCCACCGGCAATGAAATCGGTTTCGACGCTGCACCCGGCTTGTTCGTGGCGCCCGATACCGTTGGCTGGACCCTGCTCACCAACGTCAGCACCGCGAGCCTCGGCAACGGCGGCCAGCATGGCGTGAACATCTCCGACACCACCGGCACGCTGGGCGACTATCGTTACTTCATGATGGTCACTTTCGAAGCGGTTACCTCAGCCACCAGCGTCCGCACCAACTATGGCGAAGTCGACATCATCGCCGTGCCTGAACCGGCTACGCTCGCGCTGTGTGGCGTGGGCGGATTGATGATGTTGAAGAAGCGTGCCCGGCGCGCGTGAACTGAGTAGAACAGCGCCGTGATGATCGCGCGTTGATGCGTGATGTCGCAGATCAGGCTTTGATTGTTCCTCCACCCCCTGCTGCATACGTGTTATGTGGCTGGGGGTTTTTCCTGCGCGAACATGATGCGGAAGAATGATCGTTTGTTGTTGACCTCGCGCAAACTGTCGCACCGATCGAGAAACGACCTGTCCATAAAACCAGGGTTTTTTACCTGAGAAATGGTTTAGACGATGCGCACCGGTTACTCGATTTCAACGCCGAGTCGATTCAGCAGCGCATCGAATTGGTCGAGATCGTAGTAGTCGATCATCAACACGCCGGCGTTCTTCTTGCGACCGGGACGAATGTGCACCTTGGTTTGCAGTTGGCTGGTGAGTTGTCGTTCGAGGTCTTCCAGATGCGGCGAGCGCGGTTTACGGGTGGGCTGTTCGGTGGTGGGTGTGTGGCGGCGCACGGCCGCTTCAACCATGCGCACCGACCAACCACCGGCAATCGCGCGACGCCCCATCGCGCGTTGCGTGTTTTGATCGGCAAGGCCCAGCAACGCCCTGCCGTGGCCCGCCGTGAGTTGACCTTCGCGGATCGCGTGCTGCACTTCGTGATGAAGATCCAACAACCGCAACGTGTTGCTGACGGTGGGACGTTCGATGCCGACCCGCTCGGCTACCTGCTCATGTGACAAACTGAACACATCGATCAATCGCTTGAACGCTTTAGCGCGCTCGATCGCATCGAGGTCTTCACGTTGCAGGTTTTCGATCAGCGCCCACTCAGCCATCTGGCGATCATCCAAGTCGCGCACGATGGCGGGCAACTGGGTGAGGCCCGCCAGGCGTGCGGCGCGCATGCGGCGTTCACCTGCGACCAGTTCGTAACCCGCAGGATCATCCGGATGCGAACGCACCACCACCGGTTGCATCAACCCATCCTGGCGAATCGAGTCGGCCAACCGCTCGATCCCCGCCTGGTCCATCGACTGACGCGGCTGATGCGGGTTGGGCTGAATGGCCTGGATCGGCAGATAGCTCAGCGCGTTGTGACCCCTGGGCTGAGTTGAACCGTTGGCCGGCGTGGCGGCGGCTGAGCCGGCGGAATCGCCCTCCGTGGAGGGATGTGAATCAACCGACGCATCACCCGTGGTGCCTGAAGTCTGAGCGGGACCGGCTTGAATCGAGGAACCCCCCTCCTCACCAGATTCAGCAGCTCCTTGTGACGTGAGATCTGATTCATCAGACGCAGCTGTATGAACCGAGTTCATTTGTTCATTGTTTGAACTGACCTCATTTGTTTGGTCATTTGTATTTTCGCCATTTTTCTGGGATGACGCTGGTTGGATGGAAGCATCAACCGCGCCTTTATGGGTACTGAGCCCAGCACGATCCGTGACCTGCGGGGCAGCAGCGCCCTGGTTGACGGCTTTGGCTTCAGCTTCTTTCTCTGCTTTGGATTGTACCTCAACCGGCGCAGGGGTCGCCATGAGGCTGCTGAGTCCGCGGCCAAGTCGGGGCTTTTTCGTGCGTGCCATATTGCCTCCCTGCTGTGACAGGCTTTCGAAGTGGGTGCGATAACCCGAAAGTCTATCAAGTCCGAGTAGATAATTAAAGCTTCGTTCCACGTGGAACGTGGCTGCCCCAGAACTGTTGACGCGGACATGACCAGCGTGGGGCGTAAGTAGAATGTGAGGCTTGAGGGACAGAGGGACTGGCTGAGTGCTGAGTGCTGAGTGCTGAGTGCTGAGTGCTGAGTGCTGAGTGCTGAGTGCTGAGTGCTGAGTGCTGAGTGCTGAGTGCTGAGTGCT
>JANQFT010000021.1 GCA_028277685.1 Phycisphaeraceae bacterium | reverse complement strand
ACGTAACCATCCGTGCGGGAAAGCTTCGGGGCGACCGTCACCTGAGATTCATCCTGCACTTCTTCTGCCGCAGTGCCGGCTTTAAGTTCGGCCAGCACTTTCAGCACCAGTTCCGGCCCCATGGCGGACAGGCGGTCATGCAGTTCACCCGCGGTTTCGTTCGGGTCGATGGGCGTGGCCTGTTTACCCAGCATCGTGCCGGTGTCCATTTTGGGGGCGATGCGGATGGCGGTGTTGCCCGTTTCCGTTTCGCCGTTGATCACCGCCCAGTTGATCGGTGCTGCCCCGCGGTATTTCGGCAACAGCGAACCGTGCAGGTTGAATGATCCGCAGCGCGGCAGGTCGGCGGTGGGTTGGCGGATGTATTGACCGAACGCGATCACCACCGCCGCATCGGGCTGCGTATCGGCGATCGCGCGTTGGATATCCTCATCGTTCACGTTGTCCGGCTTGATAGTGGTGATGCCCTGCGCTTCGCTGAACTGCGCGATGGGCGTGGGCGTGAGTTGTCGCTTGCGACCGGCAGGTTTATCCGGCTGAGTGATGACCAATGGCACTTCGTGCGACGCAACCAACGCCTGCAACGAAGGCAAACCGAATTCACCGGAACCCATGAAGATGATGCGCATGGTGGAGAGGATACAGGGCCTGGAGCCTGGGGCCTAGGCCCTGGGGATGCGGCGCTACATTCCCTCGGCCCTAGGCCCCAGGCTCCAGGCCCTGTATGCTATCGGTCATGACCTCAGGCAAGGAAGCCGTTCTGGGTCAGTGGTTGTGGGATTTGATCCCCCTGCCCACCAAGCCCACCCAGCGCCGCGACAAGACACGTCGTAAGCCACCGCCACCCGATGTATCCACATCGCACATCGGCACCACGCGCACCGCAAGGCAACAACACTACAAACTGCTTGTCGATCTGATGAAGCAGCAACACCGCATTCGTGTGCGTAAGTGGCGAACGCACACTACCGGCTGCGCGTGGCAAATCACTTACGAAGATGGCAGCATTACCCGCCTGATCGAAGCCCCCTACCCGCGCAGCCCCATCAGTGCCGCAGTGTTCCTGCATGAGGTTGGGCATCATGCGATCGGGTTCAACCGCTACAAACCGCGCTGCCTGGAGGAACTCAAGGCCTGGGAATGGGCGCTGGCCGCGATGAAACGGCACGACATCCCCGTCACCGCGCACGTCCAGAAACGGGTTGAATCCAGCCTGCGCTATGCGGTAGGCAAAGCGCAACGACGCGGGATTAAGCATCTACCAGATGAGTTGAAGAAGTACACGGGATAGGCGTTGGCGGAGTCTCACCCTCACCCCAACCCTCTCCCTTGAATGGAGAGGGGGCAGGCGTCAATCGACAATCTCATACACCGGCACATTCAACCAGCGCACGCCGAACTTGCGCGCCTGTTTGTGCGTGGGGAACAATACGTCCAACCGATTACCTTTGATGCGACCGCCACGATCGAGCACAGGCACCAGTTCGCCATCGTGGTAACCAGGCACGCTGACGATGGTGCCGAATGGCAGAATGCGCGTGTCGGCCGCCACCATCTTCCCGCCGTTCACCCACACGGAGTATCCGCTCGCCGTTTTGCTGTCCGCACTGCGGCCACAACACTTGCGGCACGGACAGTAAGCCGTGACCAACATTCGCCTGGTGCCGATCGGTCGCACCGCCATGCCATTGAAAGTGAGTGGTGTTGTGCCGGAAATCTGCTTCACCCCTGCCGTGCGAACTGCGACCGATGGATCAGGTAAGGGTAACGCAACACGTTCAGCCACATGCACCGGTTGGTTCACTCGAAACAGTGGCACCGCTTCGCCTACATCATCACGACCCACCGCAGTAGCCAGGTACACCATGCCAACCACGCTGCTCAAGGCCAACACCGCAAACCACATGCGAACGCGCACCGGACGTGGGCGACGCTTGGATCCATACACAACGCTGGCGGTGAGAAACCGGGACATTGACTTTCGCTCTCCGTGCGGCCGTCCATAGCCCGATAACGATTGGGCGGGAAATACTAGCCATTTCGCTCTCCACGTCAAGAGACCTGGCGATTTAGCGATTTGGTGATCTGGTGATTTTGATACAGAAACTGCGATAGCGCGTCTTTAGATCGCTAAATCACCAAATCACCAAATCACCAAATTTTTCAGTTTCTTTGCAGGCCCGCCAGCGCCTGCGCCACCCCGGGCATTTGCGGATTGATTTCCAGCGCCTGCCGATAGCAGGACACCGCGTCATCCAGTTGATCCAGATGAACGTGACAATGTCCCATACCTGCCCACGCGCCAAAGTGATCAGGCACGATGTTGACCGCCGCCTGGCAATCATCCAACGCATGCTTCCACTGTTCGAGCATGTAGTGGGCAATCGCACACTGGTTGAACGCTTCGGCAAACCCGGGGTCAATCGCCACTGCTTCGTGAAAGCCATCCAGTGCCACATCGTACTTGCTGTCGTTCAGGGCCGTCACCGCTTTGGTAAATGAAGACATCGCCCTGCCCGAACCCGAACGGAACCAGATCGACCACAACGCATGTTCGGCCAATTCGTTGATCTGGGAATCTTCATCACGCAAGGCCTTGACCAGGCACGATGTACAGTCTATATCCCCCACAAGGCCCAGCGTCAGGCAAACGACCTTACGTGCATCGTGCGTACCATCGCGCATCAGCCGACACAACTGTGGTGGCGTCCAGTGCGTGTTGACCGTGGCGGCCAGCGCTTCCGCATCATGACGCTCCAGTGCGGGGCGCACACGATGAAGAAACTCCGTGCTTTCGATGGCTGCGGTATTCATGCGAACTGCTGCGTACTGCCTGCCCCGCATATCACACACTTCCGGTACGTGCAGGTCGGGAACTTCCCCGTCCCGAATTCACTTGCCCCCATGCATGTGTGCACACTAGGCGCGCATCAGGGCGACTTCCACGATTCCACCACCACACGTTCAGCCAAATCATTCACCCGTGCCATGTCATACAGGCCGATGGCGGGCGAAAAGGCGTTTGCCGTCGCCGTCGCCACCGCCTGACGCAGGCATTTTTCCGGCGATAATGCCGCCATCATCCCCGTCAGCCACCCCCCCAATAAGCAATCTCCGCACCCCACGGTGTTGATCACGGGATGCTTTTCCACGTTCGCCCTTGCCCACAGCGCAATATCCTGCCCAAGCCAACCCGCACCGTCAGCCCCCATCGTGACGACCACGTGTTCGGCTTGTGTGCGCAGTTGCTCAGCTGCATCGCGAAAGCGATTAACCGGCATTCCGGTCAGGCCAAGCAATTCATCCACGTTGGGTTTGATCATCCACAACGGTAACGCGCTTGCCGCCTTGAGCGCTGCACCGGAGGTATCGACCACCACTTTCGCGCCGGCATCAATGCACTGCTGAATCATCTGCGCGAACAACTCCGGCGGCAGGCGCGGCGGCAGTGAACCACAAAAGCACACCACACTGCTGGGCGTGACCAACCGCTTAAGCGCCACATGCATCTGAGCCACGTCATCATCACCAACTGCAAAGCCCGCATCGCGCAGATGCGTTTCCACCTGGTGCAGCGGGTCAACAATCGTCATGTTCTCCCGCGTGCGTTCATTCACACGGACGAACTGTTGCGTGATCATCTCACCGTGCGCTTCAGCAAGAAACCGATCAAACCACGCCAGATCATCCCCACCCACAAAACCCGTGGTGACACTTCGCACCCCATGTACCGCCAGTGTGCGCGAAACATTGATCGCCTTGCCCGCCGGGTAACGACTGATGTGCCGCACCGATTGCGTTCCACCCAGCCGAAAGAATGGTGCTTCAATCACCCGGTCGATCGCGGGATTCAGTCCAACGGTGATGATATGTGCGTCTTGCATCATGTGTTTCATTCAGAGTACAGGGCTCAGTGGACATGGCCTGTCATGCGTGACGTATCAGCCTCTGTGCCCTGTACCCTGCTACCTGTTCACTGTTTCCCTGCCAACTTTTCTGCTTGACCCCGTCAATTCTGCCGATATAGTGACTGCCTGCAATGAGCATGAACCCGTCCAATCCGCGAATTATTCTGGCTCTACCCGAGCTGGCGCTACCACTGCGCCTAATCAGCGGATAGGGCCCCGCCCCCGGAAGTAGATTGACTCCGGTGAGTCGGGAAAAGACGACCAAGCACCCCAAGCCCTGTCCGCAACACGCGACGGGGTGTTTTTGTATAAGTGTGAAGCTGGAACTCAGAAGCAGCTAATACGCCGCATCCGACGAAACTTCCGACTTCTCACTTCCGACTTCCCACTTACATGGGGTCTTAGAAGAATGTCTCAACCAAAGACCGACATCATCCGCATCTTCGATACCACGCTCCGCGATGGCGAGCAGTCGCCCGGGGCTTCGCTCAACCACAACGAGAAACTCGAGATTGCCCACGCGCTGGATAAGCTCGGCGTCGACATCATCGAAGCTGGCTTTCCCATCACTTCGCAAGGTGATTTCGAGGCTGTCCGCGCCATCGCGCACGAAGTCACACGCCCCACCGTGGCCGGGCTGGCCCGAACAGTCGAAAAGGACGTCGCCCGTGCCGGTGCTGCCCTTGATGGAGCGCCTAATACGCGCATCCATGTGTTCTGCGCCACCAGCAAGATTCATCGTGAGCATAAACTCCGCAAAGCGTTTGACGAGATCATTCGCATCTCCGTCGAGCAGGTAACCCACGCCCGCACGTTCACCGATGACGTTGAGTTCAGCCCCGAAGACGGCTCGCGCACGGAACTCGATCAACTGGTCGAGATCACGCAAGCGGTGATCGAGGCCGGCGCGACCACCATCAACATTCCCGATACCGTCGGCTACGCTACCCCCGCTGAGTACGGGCGTATTTTCAGCTATGTCCGTGAAAAGCTCCCAATCATTGATGAGCAAGGCATCATCCTTTCTTCGCACTGCCATGATGACCTCGGTTTGGCCGTGGCCAACAGTTTGTCCGCCGCCGAGAACGGTGCGCGACAGATCGAATGCACCGTCAACGGCATCGGCGAACGGGCCGGTAATGCTTCGCTGGAAGAGATCGCGATGGCGGTGCGCACCCGCGCTGATTTCTATCCGTTCACCACCCACATCAACACCAGGCGCATCTATCCGGTGAGTCGCATGGTCAGCCAGCTCACCGGACTGTACGTCCAACGCAACAAAGCGATCGTTGGCCGCAACGCCTTCGCCCATGAATCCGGCATCCACCAGGACGGTGTGATCAAACACCGTGAAACCTACGAGATCATGGACCCGCAGGATGTGGGCATTCCCTCCAACGAGTTGGTGCTCGGCAAGCACTCCGGCCGCCACGCATTGCGTGAGCGGATCGTCGAGCTTGGTTACACCGTGAACGATGAACAACTCCAACGGATTTACGAAGACTTCAAAACCCTCGCCGACAAGAAGAAGAGCGTTTACGACGAGGACGTCGAAGCACTGATCGAAAGTGAACTGAAGTCGATTCCCGGCGGCGACCTGTGGCAACTCGCCTCGATGACGTTCCACGGCGGCGTGGGCGCTGAAGCCAGCGCCACCGTCACGCTCGTCGATGCCACCGGCACGTCGAGCACCCAGACGTGCGTAGGCGATGGCCCCGTCGATGCGATCTACGCCGCCATGCAGCAGATCACCGGCGTGCAGGTCACGTTAAAAAGTTACAACCTGCGAGCCGTGTCGAAAGGCCGCGATGCACAAGGCGAAGTGAACGTGGAAGTAGAACATCGTGGTCGCGTGCTCTCCGGTCGCGGCATCAGCACTGATGTAGTGGATGCCTCCGCCCGGGCGTACCTCAACGGCATCAATCGAATTAAAAGTCTGCTGGATCGTAAAGGCGAAGACGCCTTCGACCCCGCGCATCCGTAAACGGCTAACCGGATTAACCCCAAGCCCACGGATCGCCATCCGTGGGCTTTTTTCTTGAGGAGACTGCATCATGAGTAACACCTGGCAAGACCCCGAAATGGCTGATCGATTCACCCGCATGCGCAACTACTTCCCCAAGGACTGCTCTTACGACATCGTGCTGCGCTTGCTGGACGACATCGGCCGTCCACCACGGTTGATCGTTGATCTCGGCTGCGGCACCGGTGCGTTCAGTGCGCCGATGCTTGATCGCTATCCCAATGCCCAACTGGTGATGGTCGATTACTCCGCCCGCATGCTCGATCAGGTTCGTGATAACCACGGCAATCATACACGTGTCAGCATCATTGAAGCTGACTTGTCCCTGGCGAACATGCAGGACATCGTCGGCAATGCTCAGCCTGATGCCGTCGTGTCCGGCTTCGCCATCCATCATCTTACGCGCGACCGGCAACGCGCATTGTATGCCAGCATCTACGACGTGCTTGCCCCTGGCGGTGTGTTCATCAATGCCGAGCACACCGCCAGCAATAGCCCGCGACATGAGCGGATGTTCTACGAACACATGGCTGACGGCACTTTCGCCAATGCACAGGCCGCTGGTGATGATCTTTCGCACACCGAGATCATGCAGATGATGGATGATGGCAAAGATGTAAACATCCTCACGCACGTGTTCACCCAATGCGACTGGCTTCGCGAGATCGGTTACAGGGATGTCGACTGTGCCCACAAGGTTTTCGAGAAGGCAGTACTCTGCGGATACAAAGCGTCGTAACAACAAAGCCCACGGATGGCCATCCGTGGGCTTTGCTTTTTCGTCGTCACAATCGTGTCATGCGCGGAACCTACGAAGCAGCAGCAGCGCGCCACTTGCCCCCAGCACCATCGTCGTCGGTTCGGGGATCAGTTCAACGTCGCCGTTGACGACAATGTTATCCGTCCGGGTGATGCGGTTGGATACGTTCTCGCTGTCGAACGCAACCAGGCGGATTGTCAGCGTTCCCGCGATATCGGTGCGTGTGGCGAGGCTGAAATCGAACACGGTCTCGCTGCCGCCTGCGGGATCGGTCGCGGTACCGTGCAGCACGGCGTCGGTAGCGAACCCATCGATTGAACTATAGATGGCCCACGACGAAGTGAAGCCCGTGCCGCCGGTGCCCGAAACCGTACCGGTAATGTTGATGTAGTCCACCTGCACCAGCCCGCCGGGCGTAATGGAGAACTGGGCGTAATCGCTGGCCGCGAGTGCTCCGGGATCGGAGTTCGGCGATTCATTCGTTCGAATGAACAAGCCGTCGCTGCTGGAGAAACCCACATCGCCAGCCACACTCATGCTGCTGGCGGTGGTCTGGGGGTCGGTGTCAACCGAGACAGCCTGATCGGGCAAGGGCGGAGTCAGCGGGTAGTCGGCCAGGATGGCCCCGGAACCAACCTGAGCCGCCAGCAGAACGGTGATGACTGCCAAGGTGTTACGAACGAACATGTTACGTTCCTCCAGAAAGCTTGAAACTATCCCGCGCCCCGGCCATCCGCGGGCGGTGATCATCGTTGTTGGAATATGCAACGTGGCGGGGAAATCACCCAACCACATATCGAAAAGAGGCCAACCAAATCGCGCAACTCCGGCGACGCATTCGGCGACTATTCCGTCCGGTCCACCCGGTGTTGCTGGCGGTATTCGGTAGGCGTGCAGCCGGTCAATTTCTTGAACGGGCGGCTGATGTGGGCGTTGCTGTGGAAGCCGGTCTGGTAGGCGATCTCATCGATCGACAGGCTCGTACTGCGCAGCAGACGCTGGGCAACGGCGAGTCGGGCCTGGAGAATTTCCTGATACGGCGTGCGCCCCAGCCGTTGGCGGAAGTGCAACTCCAACCGGCGACGCGACACATGGCCCAACTGTTCCACGACTTCATCCACGGTGATCGGCGTGTCGTGTGGCGTGTGGATGATCACCAGCGCCTGCCGCACCAATGGGTCCGGCTCACCGAACACCTGCGTGCTGCGCCGTTCGATCACCTCACCCGGCGGATGCAACACCGGTTCGGGCGTGGGGCCACCGTTCCGCATCCAATGATCAAGTCGTCGCGCAGCATCGTACCCCTGGGCCAGCCGATCACGATACACGCTGGTCATTGGCACCGGCGACTGCACGCACTGCAACTCGATATCGTCGATGCCCATGATGGCCAGATCATCCGGCACGCTCAGCCCCGCCGCGAGCGCCGCTTCCACCATGCGCACGCCAAGCCCATCATTGGCACACACGATACCACCCGGCTTCTGCAGATCATCAAACCATTCCGTCGATGGCGTGTACAACGGTTCATCCGACATGGTCATCAGATCAACCGACGTGCTGCGATCGGCAAACCCAGCCTCGGTGATGGCCTGTTCGTAACCGCGCCGGCGACCTTCGGAGTAATTCACCACCGACCAGCCGACAAACGCATACGAAGCCAACCCACGCTCAATCAGGTGTTGAGCGGCCACGTGACCGGCCTTCACATCATCCACCATCACACGGGCAAACGGGTGATCCGCAATCGTGGAGTTCACGATCACGATGCGCGGTTCATTGCCTTTGATCGTCGGCATCGGACCATGACGATGCAACATCCCGATGATGCCATCCGGCTTCATCGCCAGCGCTTCGTCCCACTCAAAACTCATCTCGCCTTCGCTGCTGAGGATGTGCCAGTCGCGCCGGGTGCGGGCGTAACGGTGCGCCGCCATGAAGTACAAACGCCCCTCTTCGAAGGTCTGTGCGTTCAGCGCCAGCGCAATGCGATACACCTTGGCCATGCATTCAAACTAGCCGCAAGCTTCACGAATGGTCAACCGTCCAGATGCCACCAAGCCACCTGCCGGTCAACCCACGATATACTGAATGACATCATGGATGCTGTCGAAACCAAACTCGCCGACCTCGGATTCACGCTGCCCGAACCGCCCAAGCCCGTCGCAGCTTACGTGCCGTTTGTGCGGACGGGTCACCACATCGCCATCAGCGGTCAGTTGCCCATGCGCGATGGTGCGCTGATCGCCACCGGGCGGGTACCCTCGGCCACGAGCGTGGAAGCAGCCACGCAAGGTGCAGCCCAATGTGCGGTCAATGCGCTGGCCGTGTTGAAATCTGCCCTGGATGGCAACTGGGCTGCCCTGAAACAGATTGTGCGCGTTGGTGTGTTCGTCGCCTGCGATGATGACTTTGCCGATCAACCGCTCATCGCCAACGGGGCCAGTGAACTGTTGGCGAATGTGCTGGGGCAGCGTGGTCAACACGCCCGGGCTGCGATTGGCACCAACGCCCTGCCACTCGGTGCAACCGTCGAGGTGGAACTCATGGC
>JANQFT010000640.1 GCA_028277685.1 Phycisphaeraceae bacterium | reverse complement strand
TTCAGATTCTCCCGCATTCTGCCGGCACCCACGCAATTGGTGGACCTCATCCTCAAACACTTGCGCACTCGCTCCGGCTTCATTCACGACAACCTGTGCCCCGCGCTGGCCTCGCCGGAAAGTGGAACGGACCAACAACAAAGCAATGGCCGTATCAGGAAACACAACGCCCCAGAGCAATGCGTCATGTTGCTTGCCTCGAAGTTATCAACCCTGTCATCGGACTAAGCCAATCACCTGCCCTCCTCCGCATACGGGCTTGCTCGAAGGACAGCGACGGATTGGTGAGTAGTTGAGTGGAACAGTGGCCTAATGGTTGGATGACCGTTGTTGACCGTTGTACTGTCAATGGACGCGCCAATTGCTTCTGGTTGCACCCATTGCAACAGCGATGGAGATGCTGTAATATCCTGCGTTTGCTGGCCTTGGCTGTTGCTGCACCGTCAGGGCAGGTTTCAGGGATAAGCTTGGATCGATCTGTCGATCCAGAGGTTGCGGGTTCGATTCCCGTCCGCCTCGCTTAGAACACCGGATGGTGAAGCGAATGATGCCCCCGAGTTTCGGGGGTTTTTTCATAATCTCCTGAAGGGTGAAGGCGCAAGGGAGGGCGAAGCTCCTGCCGAGCCGATCGCGATAGCCAATTCCGCAAACGCGTCGGTTCAGCAGGAGCCTCGCCCTCCCGGGAAAACTTCCGGGGGCGATGGTGGCGCAAAAACGAACCCGCCGGGGGCATGGCGGGTTCGTAATGGGTGGGCTGATCAACAAAGACCAACCCCGAGTCATGGTGCAGGTACATTTATCTCAGTCGTTACTCCACCGATGCGTCGGCAGTTGCAGTGGGCGGAAGCAGGACTGAATCGATCACGTGGATGACACCGTTGCTTGCATCAACGTCTGCCTTGACCAGGCGAGCGCCATTGATGAACACACCACTCGACTTCTTCTCGATGGTGATGGCTCCGCCCTGGATGGTCTTGGCAGCACCCACCTTCAGCGCTTGATCGCTGAACACACGGCCGGGTACCACGTGGTAGGTTAGAACAGCCTGAAGTTGGCTACGATTCTCCGGCTTCAGCAGCGAGTTGAGCGTGCCATCCGGCAGCTTCGCGAACGCTTCATCCGTCGGCGCGAACACGGTGAACGGGCCTTTGCCCTTCAACGTTTCGACTAAACCAGCCGCCCGCACAGCCGCTGCCAGCGTGTTGAACGCGCCAGCTTTGCCCGCGGTTGCGATGATGTCATCGGTGCTGGGCATGATGACCGAATCAAGTACATGGATCACGCCGTTGCTGGCCTTGATGTCGGTCTTGATCACCTTAGCCTTGTCAATCATGACCTTGCCTTTGGCGACCTTGATGTCGACCTGCTGGCCGTTCGCGGTGCGTGCACTGGTGAGCTTGACCACATCTTTGGCTTTCACCTTACCGGGAATCACGTGGTAGGTAAGGATCGCCTTCAGCAGGCCACGGTTTTCCTTTTTCAGAAGGTTTTCCACGGTGCCCTTGGGCAACTTGGCGAAGGCTGCATCGGTGGGGGCCAGTACCGTGATGGGCCCGCTTTTCAGCGTGTCCACCAGGCCGGCTGCTTTGGCAGCGGCCAGCAATGTGTTGAACTTACCCGCATTGGATGCGGTGGTGGGAATATCAGCCTTGGCTGAGTACGAAGCCTTCTTCTTGTCTTTCTTATCGTAGGAGCAACTACCGCAACTGCCAGCCCAGGCAGTGCTGCTGATTCCGACCATAAGTGCGAAGGCGATGACGGTAATGATTGTTTTGAGGCGATACATGGTTAATCCTTTCAAGTGCAATGTTGGTGGTACGTCAATTCACATTCCCACCAACACCACCTGCGAATTCATGCGTGGGCCATGCTGGTTTGCACGCCCCATCGTTTCTGGATGGCCTTCATGGAGATCACCTGCCATAAAGCAGCCGCACCCACGAGGAGGTACACAAACTTGCTCAAGATGGCGGTTTGTCCGCCGAAGAGCGTCGCGACAAGGTCGAATTCGAAGGCACCGACCAAGCCCCAGTTCAGTCCGCCCACCACTAACAGCACCGCCGCGATGACATCGATGATCTTCATGGTCTGCTCCTTTCGAGCATGGTTTGCGACGGTGCTCATCACCGCCCATGGTGTTGGCTTCAGTTGTCTTCTGGACGCGGCTTGGGGTTTTGCGTCCGACGGTCTGCTGTATCGACGGGTCGGAAAGTGCGGTTGAAACCAAAACGTCCAGAAGCGTCTAATTCATTCAATTCGGTCATAACGAACAACACTAGGCAGTGGGAGATGGGCAGTCAAAGCCCAAGGTGAAAAATTGTAATAGATGTAGATTATTGGCCAATTAAAGACGATAAATCACATAAATCGCCTGAGGAATTGACCGTGTGTCGCATGAATGCTAATATCGTTCAAGACGTTCAAATTGGGAATCATCCATGAAGACTCATCTGACACCTCGCGAACTCGCTCAGGCCACGGCCGTCAGCGAATCGTCCATCAAGCGGTGGATCGAGGGGGGGCGTCTGACGGCATCCAAAACGGCCGGTGGGCATCGTCGTATTCCATTAACCACTGCCCTGCAGTTCATTCGTCGGGCACAGTTGCCTGTGACGCAGCCGGGCTTGTTGGGCCTGACCGAAGCTGCGGCAGATGATGGTGCGGGAACGGTTGTGGCGGGCGACATGGCGCAAGCGTTGACCGATGCTTTGCTGGGTGGTGATGCCGATGAAGCGCGATCCCTGCTCATGTCCCTGTTCATGCGTGGTCGCACGATCGCAGAGATTTGTGATGGACCGGTCGTATCTGCCATGCAATCGATCGGTGAAATCTGGCAGCACGATGCGGATGGCATTTTCATTGAGCATCGCGCGACGACCATCTGCACGCGACTGATGCAGGAGATGAAAACACTGTTGGGCGGAGCCGAGGCGAGTGCACCGATGGCTGTGGGTGCAGCAGGGCCGGGCGATCCCTATCGTTTGCCATCATTAATTGTTTCAGCCACGTTGGCGTCGATCGGTTGGCGCGAGGTTGATCTCGGTGCCGACTTGCCGCTCGATTCCCTGCGACGTGCAGCCGAGGCGCATGAAGCGAAACTCGTCTGGCTGTCGATCAGCAGCACGAAGTCGGCTGGCGCGATACAGCGTGACATTACCGATTTGGCATGTGATCTTGGTGAGCTGGGCGTCGCGCTTGTCGTGGGTGGACGCGTGCTACCTGCCATGCCCGTGGATGCGCTGGGTAATTTGCACGTGGCCAATTCGATGGGTGAACTGGCGGCGTTTGCCCGGGCGCTGCAGATGAACAACTGACATCACGCTGACAGTGAATAAGTTACTCCATCAGCCAGGGGTCACTCGATGCCAGGCGTCTGTTCTCACGCCATTGGGCCCACATCGCCAGCGGGTACACCACCAGGAACCCGATGACCAATGCCGCAGTACCCATCCACACGATGGTATCTTCTGAAATCGACTCCACGATGGTGTGCGCCCACCCAGGTGCACTTTCGAGTGAATGAAGTGTTTTCGTTATCCCGCCTTCCGCCCAGATGCCACAGGCCAGTCCGCCTTTGGCGATGATGCCTGCCGCCATGCCGCCCAAGGCAATCAGGCCGACCGCCATGCCCGCGTAGGCTAGACCCGTAGGGGCAAAACCAAACCCGCCCCAGCAAAACAACAGGGCCGCGGTAAAACCACCCACACTCACCAGTCCCGCTGAGAACCCGCCCACCGCGACCACACCGAACGCAGCCCCGCCAAACGCGAACACGCCCATCGCACGAGGACCGATCGCAATCACACCACGAGCTGTTCCCCGGTTGCGGATGTCGATAAGTGGAAAGCGGGGTCGCAGTGAGTATCCCACCGTACGCGGATGGCCGTGTCCTTCGATCGCTTTGAAGATCGCATCTTCACGTGACATGCCTTCAGCTTCGAATTCAGCCACACGGGATAGCAGATGGTCGTGCTGCTCGGCGCGGATATCTTGTGCCTGTTGACCTTCACGTTTGGCGTAGAGCATCACGCGATCCAGATATGTTTCGATGGCTTGACTCATCATGTTCCTTTCACAATATCGATCACGATGGATTATGCACGCGCCGGTGGCGGGTCGCCGAGTACGGCCTGCATCACCTGCATCAAGCCCGCCCATTGGGCTGTGTTTTCTCTTAAGGCGGTTCCGCCGCGTTTGGTCAATCGATAGTATTTGCGCTGTCGGCCTTGCTCACTCTTACGCCAAGTCGCGGTGATCAACCCGCGGTCTTCCAGGCGATGCAGCACCGGGTACACCGTGCCTTCACCGACTTTCAGTAAACCGTCCGTGCGCTCGTGCAATTGCGTGACGATGTGATAGCCGTAGCTTGGTCCATCGGCCAGTATCGCCAGCAAAAGCGTTTCAATGTTGCCGTCTAATGTCTGCTTACGCAGTTTCATGTGACTATGTCTCCGCGATGGCGTTATCGATTCTCGCTGGTCAATATCAATGTGAGACCAACCTGTTATTCTATCGTGTTTCGTGCCTTTCTGATGACCGTGTCGCCCGCCTGATACGATGCTCCTGTTTCTTGCCCACGCTCAATACTCATAGCCCCAACCAGAAAGATTCACCACAGAGACACGGGGACACAGAGAGTTCTTTCTTGCCGGTAGCCACCTTGCTCTGAGTTCTCTGTGGTCCCTTTTGTTTCTGCGCCTTGATGGCCGCGCCCCTGGTCACATGCGTGTCGGAACACGGCACATTACTCACTTGTTTCGCTGTGCCAGTTTCAATGTCGCGTGTTGGTGTCAAGAGCAACGCCCAATTACCTTTCACTATCAAGTATCAATACCTTATGCTGCGAGGCAAGAGGAGTCAAGGTATTTCTTGATACCGATTGCGTGACGTTCTGAAGCGCTTTGGTTTTGTGTCTGTTTTCGCCGATGGGGCCGGGTGCACAGAGTATTCGTCCGAGATGATTGCGTAATGATGGGATGAATCATGTTCTCTTACCCAGGGCACTTGGCACCATGAAGGCATGCCAGGTGGCGCCCGATGTCCACGTGTTGCTGCGATAACGATGACGGATCAACACGAGAGGCAACCGAGCTCGTCCTGCAGTCCAGATCGTCGGCCACATTGTCCGCTGCAAAACTAGACTGGCTAACGCGCCGGCTCTTACCTTGTGCTGTCAAATGCCCTGAGGCACAAGGCATCAAGGGTTTTGATGAAAACTTCGCTTAGACATTCTTACGAGCGCGGGCGCCATGAACGGTCGACATGTCATAGGCAGACGTCAGTACCAGCGTGGTGTTAACGCAAACTGATCTACCCGTCAGATCGCCGCTTTCAATTTCAGCCCGTAAGACATGGATATTCCTTTCAATTCCCAAACTGGATCTAGGGCATAGCCGTCATTACAGACAGCTTCAGACTGAACGATCCAACACGGTTGCCAGTAAAAGGTGAAGTCTTGATGTGTATAGGGTGACCAGCAGCCGGGAGCGACATTGCATCCGACCACCGTGTAGTGTGATGGCAGGACGTGATATTGCCTACGCAAAGCACGTAGCACACCAGAGGAATGCTATGTGACATTCAGTTGTATGGCCTGAGGGGCGTTGGGTAGGTTGTATATGCTCTTTGGAGTAAGGCTTATCCAGTGGCGATTGCCTTTGATGCATTAAAGTACATTGACAAATAAAAAAGAAGCATACATCGAAGCGCAAGCCTTGCAGTAATTGACCTGCACACCATCTGGTGCATCAAGCATTTGGTCTGTGCTGGCGGCCACTTACTTGATAGGGCAAGGTAAGCGCCGCTCCAGCGAATTGGCAGCAAAACAAAGAGGATTTGCGGGTGTTTGTATAGGCAGGGAAGGCATCTCAGTGATGAGCGACGGATAAGAAGATACGTGGGGGCGTATCGAAGTAGCATCGGTGAGCAACCTTTCAGGGCGAGTAGTCACGCACTTTGCCGTCGATACGCAGGTTAACATTGATCTGGTATCCTCTGCCCACTTGGAAGCGTTACTTTCACACGGAAGTTCGGTCGTGGGCCAGTTTGAATCGACCGCACGAAGGTGGCGGTATTTTTTGCGGTCCCACGACCGGAAGTTCTGCCCCGCAGGAGCACAGTGGTTTTGGGATTTCTTCCGGGAGAGCCAGGCAGCATAGCGCACACAGAGTCAGCCGCACGCAGGAGTTTGTCATGTCATATTGTCCCACCGCTATTCCTACGCAGGCACAATTGGATTTTGCCGATCTGGAAATGGGTCTGTTTCTGCACTTTGGTATTCGTAGTTTCCATGAAGGGCATCGTGATTGGGATGGCAAACCGATGGACGTGGCGAACTTCAACCCTGCGCAGCTCGACTGCAACCAGTGGATGCGCACGGCCAAACAAGCAGGTTTTGGTTATGCGGTGATGACGGCCAAGCATCACGATGGCTTCGCCAATTGGCCCAGTAAGTTCACCGATTTTTCTGTCACGGCCACGCCTTGGAAGGATGGGAAGGGAGATGTGGTGCGTGATTTCGTGGATGCATGTCGCGCCAACGATGTGCAGCCGGGCATCTACTATTCGCCCGCGCAGTGGGGCGGTAGTGCGGGCAGCGATGCCTTCCATACAGATAGCCAAGCGTACGACGACTATTTCATCAACCAGATCACAGAGCTTCTCGACGGTACATATGGTGAAATCAATTACCTGTGGTTTGATGGCTGCGGGTCGGAAGATCATGAATACGACTGGACGCGCATCGTGGCGGAGATTCGTCGCATGCAACCGAAAGTGATGATCTTCAATATGGCCGCGCCCGATTATCGCTGGGTGGGTAATGAAAGTGGCCTGGCCCCGCGCCCCCTGTGGAACACGGTGCGTCGTGTGCCGTTCAGTGTGAAAGCAGAGGGGCATGAGGAAATGCCCGATGGCGAACCGCGATGGCTGCCCGCAGAATGTGATTTCATGATGCGCGATGCGAACTGGTTCTTTGAAGAAGCTGACACGCACACCGTGAAGAGCCTGGCTGAGCTGATGGGTATTTACTACTACAGCGTGGGTCGCGGGGCAAACATGCTACTGAACATTGGGCCGGATCGCCGCGGTCTGCTGCCGGATGAGGATGCTGCCCGATTGCTTGAGTTCGGTTCGGAAATCAAACGCCGCTTCAGTTCACCTGTCGCCACGTTCGACCAGTTCACGGTCGGTGGTGGTGTGTGGACCTTCACCCCAGATCAACCGATGTTGATCGACCATGCCATTCTCATGGAGGACTTGGCTGAAGGTGAACATGTGTGTGTCTTCGATGTGACCATTAAGCCTTATCAGGCAGGCGTGACAAAGGAACTGGTGGTGTACGAGGGACGCAATGTCGGGCACAAAGCGATCTGCCGGTTCCCATTGGTGAGAACGGCCGAAGTGAAAATTCGCCTTCAAGAAACCACCGGCCAGGCAAGGCTGCGCGACATCACGCTTCACCAGGTTGAGTCGTAATACTGCCGTAAAATTCGCAGATTCGTGAAACCCACGCGGTCTCGTGCGTCTGTACAATAAGATACGATCAGCAGGTGCGGTCGAGCAAAGCGAGGTGGCCCATGAACCGGGCAAGTCAGGTGTTCACCGTCGTCATGACCATGGCGTTGTTGTCAGGTTGCGCAGCTCAGGAGTATCGTAAACGCGGTGACGTTTCGCTTGAAGCGGGCAAGCCTGCGCAGGCACTGCATGAATACCAGATGGCCTTGCAGGAAGACCCGGCACTGGCACGTAACAAGAAGTTCGCGGCCAACCTACGACAGGCCAAACGTGATCATGCATTGAACGAGGGACGCCGCTTCGCCAAGGCGAAAAAGTGGGACGCGTCGCTCGATCAGTTTCGTGAAGTACTGCGCATAGACGGCAATGACCTGACTGCCCAGACGGAAATCAATCGCACGAAAGTCAAAGCCGCGGATGATGTGTATCAGCAGGCCCTGCGGCATGCGGATGAAAACCACATGGATGCCGCACGGGCCGCGCTCACCCGGGCGTTACGTTACGTGCCGGAACATGCCAACGCGAATGCCGCCCAGCGTTCGTTGACCGCACATGAAGCCATTGCGACGAAGCTGGCTGAAGCCCGTGCTGCGGTGGCTGATAAGAAGTGGAAAGCTGCGATGACCGCGTTCATCCATGCGCGTGATCGCGATCCGAACTGTCTGCCTGCGCGTGGTGAATTGTCCCAGGCACGCAACACGCTTGGCCGGGCGCAAAAGCTGCATGCTTCAGCCGTGGCCCGCGCGGACCAGCGCAAGTTGGAGGCCGCCCTGCATGCCGCGCAGCAGTCGCGCGACATTTGGCCCCACAACCCGCAAATCGAAGGTCTGCTCGACCGCATCAACACCAAGCGCGATCGCGCGCGTCAGGCTGCTGAGCAAGGCGATGTTCATCTGCAATCCGGCAAGTTGCACGATGCCCAACTGGAATACGCCCGGGCTTTGCGTTTTCAGGAAGATCATCCCAGTGCCCGCACCGGAATGAGCCGCGTTGCCAAAGCACAGGTGACCAAAGCGGAGCAGGCAGGGCAGATGGGCCGAGCATTGCTTTGGCGGATGGCACTCGCCGATTATGGGGTAGATCAAAGCGAATCACGTCACATGCGCGATCTGCAGAAACAATTGCTCAAGCAGGCTGCGCCGATCGTCCAGACCGACAACCAGGCCAACACCAACCTGTCATCCCGCTTCGATGGTGTCCTGCTGAAACAGATCGACAAAATCAGTGGTGATGAGTTGTCCACCCAGGCCGTTCAGGGAACACAGTACCTGCTGCGCATCGATCACGTGGATGGTGATGTGAATGTGCGTCGCACATCTTCGCGTCAGCGCACCCATCGTTATCAGGTCACCATTCAGGTTGCCAATGACAAGTTGGACGATCTGCGTCGCGCAGTGTCAACCGAACGCAGGCTAGAGGAATCATTGCGCCGCACGGCCGAACATGATCAACGCGACTACGAAGCCGCGCGCGATCTGGCCAACCCACCCGACCCCGACGCGCACGCCAAGGAAGTGCATCGCCTGAAGAAGCGTCACCATCGTTCGTGGAATCGATACAAGGCCCAGAAGAACGCCCTGACTCGTAAACTCCGTGAACTCGAGTGTGCGCCGCTCATGGTGGATAAGCGTGTTGACCGCACTTGGCCGTATACCGTTGAAACGCACGAGTTGACCGGTGATCTATCAGTGAAAGTTTCGATCGTCATCGCGGGTTCGGGCCATGTGGTCGACAGCGTCACTACCACCAAGGCTTTTCGCACCAGCGATACCACCATTCTCGGGGCGAACCCGCAGATTGGTCTGTCCGGTGATGCGCTCAACCTGCCTTCGCGATCCAGCGTGAGTGAACGCTTGGTGGATAATGCGGCGAAAGAGGCAGCGAAGTCACTTCGACAGAAACTGCTGAACACGCACATCACACTTTGGCAAGGCCAGGCGAAAGAGTCAGCCGCGGAAGGCAAAACTGAAGCCGCCCTGGACGCGCGCGTCAACGCAGCCCTGCTGACCCAGGCGATCAACAACACCCGTGGCCGCGAACAACTGCACACCCTGCGCCAATACGTGATGGCAGGGCGGTAGGGTGAGTGTGGAGTGCGGGGAAAAACTGCGGCGTGGACGCCGCAGCGATGATTCGCTCAAGCCTCATCCTGCTTCGCCGAGGCTTCGCAGGACAGGAGCCTCGACCGCCTTCGCCGAGGAGGCTACGGCAGACCAGAGCTTCAAGCTGCGCTTTCTTGCAATTCCTTAATTGGACGGCTATAAACCGGATCAGGAAAAGCTGGACCCGTGGGGTATCAATTCGTAACACGGTCCAAAGATAGCGAGGCAATTCCACACCACGATTCATGCGGAGGACGCGTCATGCTTGGCATTGATGACACGGGTGTTTGGTTGGCGTACGTGCTGTGTTTGATCAGCGCGGTGTTGTGTGTGATTTACGGGGCGATCAACTGGAACCGGGGCGACGAGCCGGTGGAACCAGCCGATCGCCAATGGGCCGCCGACGAGCAGAAACAGGAAGCGGAACTCTAAATCACATCACACAAAGTGGGGATGCGTGATGATGTTGCCAGCGTGCCCGCAAGCCGCAGGCTTCAAACCTCACGCCCTCCGCAGGAGACACACCCATGGCACTTACGCATACCCTCGCCCAGGTGGGCTTAGCTGAAATCATTATGGTGCTGGTGTACCTGTGTATTGTCGGCTACCTCGGCTGGCTCGGCTTCAAACGCACCAAGACTGCGGCCGACTACATGGTGGCCGGTCGTGAAACACACCCGTTCATCATGGCGCTGAGTTACGGCGCCACGTTCATCAGCACCAGCGCCATCGTCGGTTTCGGTGGCGTGGCAGGCATGTTCGGTATGAGCCTGTTGTGGCTGACGTTCCTGAACATCTTCATCGGTATCTTCATCGCGTTTGTGTTCCTTGGTGGCCCTACGCGGAAGCTTGGGCATCGACTCGGCGCGCACACGTTTCCCGAACTACTGGGGCGCCGTTACCAGAGCAAATTTATTCAGGTGGTCAGCGGTTTGATCATCTTTTTGTTCATCCCGCTGTATGCCGCGGCGGTGCTGATCGGTGGCTGCGCGTTCATTGCTTCACAGTTTGGCATCAGCTACGAGGTGGCCCTGTTCGTGTTCAGCGCGATCATCGCGGTGTACGTGATCATGGGCGGTTTGAAAGGCGTGATGTACACTGACGCCCTACAGGGCAGCATCATGTTCATCGGTATGATCGTGCTGCTGGCCGCCACTTACATGAAGGTCGGCGGTGTGGTGGAAGGGCATCAACAACTGGTCGAACTCGGCAAGCAACCCAATCTCTTCAACAGCATCGGTTTCAAGGGGTGGGCATCTATGCCGGAGTTTGGCTGGGGCGAGAAGAAGTTCGACTTGTGGTGGATTGTCATCAGTACCATCACGCTGGGCGTGGGCATTGGTGTGCTGGCTCAGCCGCAGTTGGCTGTGCGATTCATGACGGTGAAAAGTAAGCGTGAACTCAACCGCGCCTGCCTCATCGGCGGCGTGTTCATCCTGATTATGACTGGCGTGGCCTTCACCGTGGGCAGTCTGTCCAACGTGTTCTTCATCAACGAAGAAACGGTCAGCGGTGAAGTGGTTGCTCTCGACATGGGCAAGGTGATCGTCAAGCGCGAACGCAACTGTAATGCGGCGAAAGATCCGGAGAACCCGGATACCATCGCACTGCCCGCGCGAGTGATGGAAATCAAGCAGGCTGATGGCAGCATCACGCCGTTGATCGCGCGCAGCTATGATCTGGTGATCACCAAAGAAGGCGATAAGGTACTCGTCATCGATGAAACCAATCGCCCATCCGAAGAAGACACCGCCAAAGCCGTTCCTTTCAGCAAACTGATGCCCATGGCGGAAGTGCTCGAAGGTGAGTTGGCCGTGGGGCAGCAAGTGACGGTGAAGCCACACGCCAATGCATACATGCGAGCGATCGAAAAGCGCGGCGACAATCTCTACGAGTGCATGACCAGTCGTATCATTCCGTTCTACATTCGTAGCGCCATGCCCTCGTGGTTTGGCATGGTGTTCCTGCTGACGCTACTGGCCGCGGCGATGAGCACACTGAGTAGCCAGTTCCACGCTGTCGGCACAAGCATCGGACGCGATGTGGTGGAACAACTGACCGGCCGGCACGAAACCAGCGTGAACATCACCCGCATTGGTATCATCATCGGCATTATCGTGGCCGTGGTGATCAGTTACCTCAACCAGGGCGGTGGGTTTATCATCGCTCGCGCCACGGCCATCTTCTTCGGGTTGTGCGCCTCGGCGTTCCTGCCGGCGTTCCTTGGTGCGTTGTTCTGGAAGCGTGCAACCAAGGCCGGTGCGATCGCCTCAATGCTGGTCGGCGCGCTCATCACCGCATTCTGGCTGTTGCTGGTGAAAACCAAGGAGGCTGCGGCGCTCGGCGTGGTGTTCCAGGTCACCGGCGATGTGGGCAAGCCCTCCATCTTGCACGGCGTGGGTAACTGGCACGTGGTCGACCCGATCGTGGTCGCGCTGCCGATTTCCATCATCGTTCTGGTGGTGGTCAGCCTGATTACGAAGAAGTCGGATGATGCCCACCTGAACAAATGTTTCGGCAAGTAACCTAAAAGGCCGCGTGCCAGAGCCTCATGCATCATTTGTGCCGATTGGCGAAGATGTGTTTTTCTGTTTAGCCGAAGCCATGGATAGCTACGGCAATGCAAGTGCGACGGAAGGTGATCGCGGGGTTGGAACGCGAAGAATTGAACGCATCAGTTGCACGGTGGCTGGACGTCGTTGAACGCCGGCTCAACTTCACGATCGCGCGACGGTTCGTTAATCCATCGTCGTTCGTGTTCCTTGATGAATCCGGGACGCAGCAACATGACGCGGTTGTACGGCCGCGTGCCAGTCGGTGAACGTTGCCACGATCACACGCCGCACGGTCAACGCCTTGGCCAAGCGTTGATCGATGTGCTACACCATCACGCCAACCGAGTGTGCCAACTTCTTCCGCTCATGCGATTACGGCCAGGAAATAGGCCAAGAGGTTCTA
>JANQFT010000585.1 GCA_028277685.1 Phycisphaeraceae bacterium | reverse complement strand
GCGGATTTCCGCAAGGGGGCGCTGCTGGGGTGCCCGCATTGCTACACGGCATTCGAAGGTCCGTTGATGCCGCTGCTCGAGCGTGCCCATGCCGGTGGGTGTCAGCACCTGGGCAAGGTGCCGCGCCAGGCTGGTCTGGATGAACGACGGCAGCATCGGTTGATGCAGCTGCGTCGCGAACTCGATGATGCGGTGGCCAGTGAAGAATACGAGCGGGCAGCCAACCTGCGTGATGAAGTGCGGCAAGTCGAATCCGAAGCCAGCCCCGAGGGCCAGGACGAAGCATGAATCTGCGCGACTTGGGCGAACATGCCGGTCAGTGGTTGCGTGGGGCAGGGCCTCATGGCGAAGTGGTGCTGTCCAGCCGGGTGCGCCTGGCGCGGAATGTTGCGGGGTTCCCTTTTTTGGCCAAAGCCAGCGATGCCCAACGGCGTGAACTGGTCGAACTTTGCCGATCCAGAATTTTCGACAGCGGTTTCGCGGAGAAAATGCTCTGGGTGCCGCTGGATGAAAGCCCAAAGCTCGATCGCCAACTGCTGGTCGAACGTCATCTGATTTCCCGTCAGCATGCCCGGGGTGATGCTGCCCGTGGGGTGGCCATCAGTCTGGATGAAGCGTTCGGCATCATGGTGAATGAGGAAGATCACCTGCGCATCCAGGTGTTGCGCAGTGGCATGCAACTCGATGATGTGTTCGCCCAGGCCAGCCAGATCGATGACGTGCTGGAAGGTGATCTGCATTTCGCATACTCGCCGAAACTGGGTTACCTGACGGCATGTCCGACGAATGTGGGCACCGGCATTCGCGTGTCGGTGATGCTGCACTTGCCGGCGTTGAAGATGACGGGCGATATTGAAAAGGTGCGTCGTGCGGCGAAGGATATGCACTTGGCCGTGCGCGGGTTCCACGGCGAAGGGACGGAGGCGGTGGGGGACTTGTACCAGATTTCCAACCAGGCCACGCTTGGGCGCAGTGAACAGGATCTGCTGGCGGACTTCCAGCACGAAATCATTCCGAAGATCATCGAGTACGAGCAACGCGCCCGTCATGCGCTGGAGCAAGCGCGCACGGCATTGCTGGACGACCGGATTCACCGGGCGTGGGCCATTCTGACATCAGCACGGCTCCTTGGCAGCGAAGAAGCGTTGTACCTGCTGAGCCATCTGCGGTTGGGCGTGGCGATGGGCCGCATTCCCGGTGTGGATATTTGCACGTTGAATGAGCTTTTCGTGTTGACTCAGCCGGCCCATCTGCAAAGGATCACCAAGCGGGCACTGAGTGGCGGCGAACGCCGTGAGGTGCGCGCGGCTTTCGTGCGGCAACGCCTCACAGAGCAAGGGGGGAAGAATGGCTGATTGCGTATCTGACTTACCTCTGACATACGCCATACGCAATCCGAGATACGCAATCATCGCGCATGCGAGATAGCGGTGGGGAGAAAGAAAAGGTAGGGGCGATGAATCACCTCTCCACTGTCGCGGCATTCGGGTTCGACGATTTTGATTCTCCAGTCATTCTCGATCTGTACCGTCAACTCGGCTGCACAAGCTGCCAGTTCTACCGTAACCCGACCAACCCGCCGACCACCGAAGATGCCATCCGCATCACGCGCGATGTTGGCCTGCCCATCGATTCCATCCACGGCCTGTTCGGCGATCAACACGACCCCGCCTGCCCCGATGGCAACATTCGTCGTGCGGCCATCGCAACCTATCAGGCTGAAGCGGAACTTGCCGTGCAACTCGGTGGGCCGATGGTGGTGGTGCATCCCTCACCCTTCGCACCGAAAGGTCACGATATTCTGCCGGGCGAGCGCAACCGGCGGGTGGATCCGTTACGCCGTTCGATGGTGGAACTGGCACGCATCGGTGAGCAGATGAACGTCACGTTCCTGTTCGAGAACAACCCCGACTTCGCCTGGATCGGCCACGACCCGCTGCAACTGGCCGACATCATCCGCGAAGTTGCCTCGCCCAACATCCGCATGTGCTTCGACACCGGCCACGCCAACATGACCGGCAGCGTGTGCGACCGACTCGCCCTTTGTGCCGATGTGATCAGCTACCTGCACATCAGCGACAACGATGGCCAGACCGACGCCCATCAACTGCCTGGTCGCGGCACCATCGACTGGCGCGGCATCAAACGCACGTTGCTGGCTGCGAAACGCCAAGTACCTGCCATGCTGGAACTGTTCTATTCCGCCGATGAACTCCGCCAGTTCATCGCGGATGGCGTAGGCGATCAACTCACGCAATGGCTCAACGCACCATCTCCGGGCGCGGTACACTCCCGCCATGAGTGAACTGAACTTCAACGAAGTGCAAGGCGTCATCTTCGACATGGATGGCGTGCTGTGCGATTCCGAACCGTACATGATCCGGGCGGCCCAATCGTTATACCTCGATTGGTATCACCGGCAGATCGACGATGCCGCCTTCGAACCCTACTACGGTCGCGGCGACACCGAATTCATCTGTGGCCCCCCGGAAGATGTCGGTTTGAACGTCGACCGTGACCAACTCATGGCGGCATTCTTCACCGCTTACTTCGAGTTGATCACCGGCCAAATGAAACCTTTACCCGGCGTATCGACACTCGTCGATCAACTCGCCCGGTCCGGTAAACAACTCGCCGTAGCCACCAGCAGTGACCCCCGGAAGTTGGAAGGCAATCTCCTGGAGATCGGTATCTCCCCAGATACATTCGGCGCCCTGGTTTCCGCCGCAGATGTCGAACGCAAGAAACCCGCCCCGGACCTGTTCCTCACCGCTGCCCAACGTCTGGGCTTATCCCCCGCGCATTGCCTGGTCATCGAAGACACCCCCAGCGGTGTGAAGGCCGCGGGATGTCTCTGCTTAGCGGTGATAACCAACTTCGATGAACAAACCCTCCGCACGGCCGGGGCGGATCAAATTGTATCGGACCTGACGATCGTGCGGGTTGGATGAGGGATATACTTTGATGAATTGAACCTTCTGGTGCCGATTCACATTGCATAGATTTGCAGGGGTGTTACTATGTCGATCTGCGCTACGCCCGCCTGATTCGTTATCCGGAAAGGCAACATCAAGATGAGTCTCGACGGCTTTTTTCGCCCGAAATCCGTAGCTATTGTTGGTGCGTCCGGCACGCCCGGCAAAGTTGGCTATGAAATCCTCAACAACATGAACAAAGCCGGCTTTGAGGGGCAACTTTTCCCGGTGAACCCCAAAGCCGACGAATTGTGTGGCCACAAGTGCTACGCGGACCTGATGGCCATCGGCGAAGTGCCCGACCTGGTGATCATCGTGATTCCCTCGAAGTTCGTCGCTGCGGTCATGACCCAGTGCGCCGACCTGGGCGTGAAGAGCGTGATCATCATCACCGCCGGCTTCAAGGAAGTGGGTGAAGAAGGGGCGGAACTGGAACGTGAAGTTGTGCGCATCGCCAAGGGGGCGGGCATCCGCGTGATCGGTCCGAACTGCCTGGGCG
>JANQFT010000545.1 GCA_028277685.1 Phycisphaeraceae bacterium | reverse complement strand
AGAAGTTGGTCACTCAGATCGAACAGCAGGATTGGGATCAGATCTGTCAGTTGATCAAATCGCATGTGCTGACCAAACCTGAAGCGTACATTCCCGAAGATTTGGATCCTGCCCCGTTCTACCCGCACGAGCCCACCGCCGATCTGAAAGCCAAGTACACCCAGGCTCGCACGCTGGGTGAGGAATTGATTCGCACTGGCAAGGTGGCGGCGTTCACCGTGGCGGGTGGGCAAGGCACGCGGTTGGGATTTGATGGGCCAAAGGGGACTTATCCGGCGACACCAATCATTGGCAAGCCGCTGTTCCAGGTGTTTGCCGAATTCATCATCAAGACACAGCGGAAGTACAACGCGGTGGTGCCGTGGTACATCATGACCAGTCCGGCCAACGATGCGGCCACCCGCGCATTCTTCGATCAGCACGACTACTTCGGCCTGAAACATGAAGATGTCATGTTCTTTCCCCAAGGCACGATGCCCTCAATCGGCCTGGATGGCAAAGTACTTCTCGCGGCGAAAGATGAACTGGCGCTCAACCCGGATGGACACGGCGGCTCCCTCCGCGCGCTGTTCCAAAGCGGCGCGATTACCGACATGGATAAGCGCGGCGTCACCCAGATCAGTTACTTCCAGATCGATAACCCCAACGTCGCTTGTGTCGATCCCCTGTTCATCGGCCTGCATGCGATGGACAACGCACAGATGTCCAGCAAGATGGTTCCCAAGACCGGCCCGTTCGAAAAGGTCGGCAACTTCTGTGTAGCGAACGATCGTGTAACCGTGATCGAGTATTCCGACCTGCCGGACGAACTGGCCGAGCAGACCAACGACGATGGCAGCCTGCGGTTTCTCGCCGGGTCGATCGCCATCCACGCGATCAGCGTGGAGTTCGTCAAGCAACTGAACGCCGGCAGCTTCGGGCTTCCGTTCCACCGGGCGGATAAAAAGGTGCCGCACGTGAACCTGGAAACGCAGCAGTTCGTCGAGCCGACCGAACCCAACGCGGTGAAGCTGGAAACGTTCGTGTTCGATGCGATTCCGCTTGGCGAAACCAGCATCATCTGGGAAACCGACCGCGTGGAAGACTTCGCCCCGATCAAGAACGCATCCGGTGTGGATTCGGCCGAGAGCAGCAAACAACTGCAAACGCTTCGTGCAGGTCGTTGGCTGAAAGCGGTGGGTGTTGAGGTGCCGTTCGATGGCGAAGGCAACGTGGCCGCGGTGATCGAGTTGTCACCACTGACCGCGATTGAACCAAACGACCTGAAGAGCGTCCAACTACCAGAACGTATCGAACGCGGAGCGGAAGTGACGCTCTAAGGAAGCCGTTCGGTGATATCTGAGAGAAAAGATCAGCTCTGCATCGCGCTAGCCTGATCTGGGTGTTATTGTCTTCACATTTTTTGCAAAGGGGTTGGACATGCTGCGTTTAGCCTGGATTTTGGGGTTGGTGTTGTCGTTGCACTTTCTGGCGGGCTGTGGCTCGTATGTGACAGATGATCTGCGGACAGACAAGCCTTCTACCGGAAAACCCGCGTGGGGCATGCCAATCTTGATTGATGGTTCTGATTATCTGTTGGTTCCTTTCGCAATGGAGCGCCCACGTGACTTCATGGAATTTGACCACTATTACAGCCCAAGATCCAACTCCGGGTTTTGGGCATATAAGGAGGGGTATTCCAAGTTCCACAGTTTTGTGTGGCACAACGTTGCCTTCCGGCATCGGGAATCAAACGAAACGCGACTTCTGCTGGACCGCAAAGCAATGATTTCCCGCATGTTGATCTACCAGAATAAGAAACCCATTCCTTACCACCTGTTTGGGATTCACGACGTTGACACGAACGGCGACCGCTTTATCAATGAGCATGATGCCGAGCGGCTGTACTACTGTAACCTTGACGGTACAGGCCTCAGCGCGCTGACCCCAGCGGGCACAGACGTGAGTGCGGTACGGGTTGACCATGCACACGGCAAAATCTTTGTGGCAGTGGCCTACGATTCTAATCTGGATCGTCGTTACGACAGGACTGATCGCTCGGAGACATTCGAGTTTAACGTTCATGCCATCGATCAACCCGCGATGAAAGTTGTTTCAACCACGATTCAGGAAAAGGCTGAGGCGATATACAGATAGTAGTTACGGCACGCAGTGCCCATGCCCCAGTGGGATACGGGGGCACGATGCGCTTACCCCCCGCCACCCGGACGCGCGGGGCTTCTTTTTTATTGCATCGCGCACGTGGTGAGTTCTTCGAGTAATCGTGCCGCATTCTGCATGGCTTGTTCGCGGGTGATGGTACCGTCGCAGATGGGGTGGTAGCTTTTCAAACCGTGTTGCAGGCAGAGGTCGGCATCGTCATCGGCGCAACCGACGAGAGCGATGGTGGGCGTGCCAACGCCGGCGGCGCGTTGGGCGATGCCGATGCAGGTTTTGCCCTGGATGGATTGGCCATCGAGTTTGCCTTCGCCGGTGACGACCAGGTCGGCTTGTTTGGCGCGATGGTCGAAGTTGACGGCATCCATGATGAGTTCGATGCCGCGCGCGAGTTTGGCGCCGGTGAAGGCCATGAGGCCGAAGCCAAGTCCGCCGGCGGCGCCGGCCCCGGGTTGGTCGGCGAGGTTCCGCGAGCAGGTTTGCTCGCGGCTATACGTATCAGCGAGACGCTGCAGCGCAGTATCGAGTTGTTTCACTTGTTCCAGGGTCGCGCCTTTTTGGGGGGCGTAGACGTGCGCTGCGCCGTTGGTGCCGCACAGGGGGTTGGTCACATCACAAGCGATGATGATTTCGCAATCGGCGATGCGCGGGTCGATGCCCTGCATGTCGATCGTGTTGATGCTCGTCAGTCCGCCGCCAGCTAAACCGCACACGCATGGTTCGCCGTTTGCCTGGGAGAACTTCACGCCGATTGCCTGCGCCATGCCGGCGCCGCCATCGTTGGTGGCGCTGCCACCGATGCCGAGGATGATGCGCTTCGCCCCGGCGTCGAGGGCGGCAATGATGAGTTCACCCACGCCATACGTGGTGGTGCGGGTGGGATCGCGCTGATCGAGTGGCACCAGGTGCAGACCGGCGGCAGAGGACATTTCGAGAATTGCCGATTTTCGATTGTCGGTTTTTGGTTGGAAGATGCCCCACGTTGCGTCGGTGAGTTCGCCCAGCGGTCCGTGCACGCGGGTGGTTTTGCGTTCGCCGTCGGTGGCGGTAAGTAATGCTTCAACGGTGCCTTCTCCGCCATCGGCCATGGGGCAGAGGTCAACGATGCTATCTGGCGATGCACGTTGGATGCCGCGTGCGATGGCTTCCGCCGCTTCGGTGGCGGTGAGAGATTCTTTGAAACTGTCGGGGGCGATGAGGAAGTGAGGCATGTTTGATCTACGATGTACGATCTTCGATCTGTATCTCCGATCGTAGATCGAAGATCAAAGATTCACGCTCTGTCGATATCCAAATCACAGTTCAGTTCGGCGCTGAGTTGTTCCAGTTGATCGCGCAGGTCTTTCAGTTTCACTTCGCGGGGGACGGTGACGATCATGTCCATGCTGAACAGCGGGGTACCGGTGTGGGCGCCGTGTTCGAGGCGGGTATCGAGTTGTTCGATGTTCACCTGATGCGTGTGCAACAGGTGGGTGAAACGATGCACCAGGCCTGCCTGATCCATAGCGTAGGTACGCACGCGGTACGGCACGCCTCCCACGCGCGTGGGTTGATCCGACGTTGTCGCCAGCGTGGCAGTCAGACCCATCGCCTGCGCTTTACCGGGGAGCTTGTGCGTCAGCGCATCTGCCTGGTCGTCGCCCACTTCCAGCAGCATCATGATGGCGAACTGGCCGGCGAGGTTGGTCATGCGTGAATCGGCGATGTTCACGCCGAAGTTGCTGAGCGCTTCGGTGAGGCTGTCCACAATGCCGGGGTGGTCGGGGCCGACGGCGGTTAACACCAGTTGTTGCATGAGAGTTCTCTGCGGGTAAACGCGTTACGAAGAGGATGGCTCATCACCATCACGCTCGATCGCATGCAGTTGATCCTGCAGGGCGATCGCCAGTTCATATTTTTCATCCGCCACGGCGGCCTGCAGTTGCTCGGCCAGTCGTGCGCGGGCATCGTCGGTGAGGTCGACCCGGTCGTTAGCGGTTTGCTCGATCAAACGCTCGCGCATCGATTGCAGCAGTTCCACCTCGGGCGATTGACCAAGCTGCTTGCGTCGACCGCACGCGATATACGATTTGTGCACCGCGTTCATGCCGCGTTCGATGGCGCGCAGCGCTGCCGGGGCATCCTGCCGGTCGATGGCCAACATGGCGCACGCCCGGGCGAGGGTCATTTCCACATGCGACCAGAAACGCATCAACGTCGTGCGATCATCCTGATCGCCGGCGAAACGGCGACAGAAATTGATGATGCGCAGGTTGTGCTTGGCATCGCGCTTCACGCTGGCATGGTCATCCAGCACCATCATGGCCACACACCGCTGATAGTATTGGGCAAACTCTTCGCGCAGTTCGACGCATTCATCGGCGGTCAGTTGAAAATCATTCATCGCTGCGCCGGTTCGGACGAACTTCGCCTGTCGATCATTGCACACGTGAAGCTGGCTGAGCATGCCATGGGGTTTGTTACCATCGGGTCGACCGCTGGGATACATCTGCACCACGCCCAGGTTCAGCCGCAGTTGGATGCGCACCCGCCCATCGTGCGCGGTGATCAGCCGAGCCTGCAGCCTGCCCGGTTGGTAGGGCCAGTCGTCCATCAATTGGGTGATATCGGCATTGGCCATGGGAACCTCAGGGTGACGCTGAGCGTCGTTAGCAGTAGCAGATTATACCGTACCCGGGGCGGTGCTGAGCGTAACCCAAGGCCAGAGCCGACGTTGGCTGCTTGCTCGGGGTCGTTCGGCAAATTATAGTGGCGACAAGGTTTGTAACCTTTCCCCGCCCCGATCAGGAGGCCACCATGATCGCTTTCCGCTTTCGGCATTTGTTACTCGCGGCTGTTGTGGCGACCTGCTTCGCCGCATCGATCACCTCGGCCAAGCAAGTGGTGCTGACCCTGAAAGATGGCCGCAAGGTCAACGGTGAACTGGTCAGCGAAACACCCAACGGCGTGGTGGTGAAAATCGCCAATATCGCCACCACCTTCCCCCGCAACATGATCGCACGGGTGGACACCAAACTCACTCTGACCGAACAGTACGAACAGCAGTTGGCCCGACTGGCCAAAGATGATATCGCCGGACGCTACAAGCTGGCGCAGTGGCTGTTCGAACAGGGCGAGCCAACCGCAACCGAATGGTCGAACAAGGAAAAAGACACGGCAGACAAACTCGCGGTGAAACAACTGGACTGGTTGCTGAAAGACGACCCGCGCAACATGCAGGCGAAGATGCTGCGCGGCATGGCGATCAAACGCATTCAAGACCGTCAGATTTCCCAGACAACTGCGGCCACTGCCACCACGCCCAAACCGTCGACCGGCACTTCCAGCAAGCGTCTCGCGGTGCCAACCAAGGCAATGAGCAAGAACGATCTGCTTAACGCCCAGCAGGTGAACCTGCTGAAGATCTACGAGATCGACCTGGGCACGAAACCGAAGATCGTGCTGCCCCCGGCCTCGGTGAAGAAGCTGTTCGATGACCAGCGTTACCGCGCCGACCCGGCGCTGGCCAGCTTCCAGGGACGCAATGGTGAAGCGCGTTTCCGCAACCTGCCCGGGCATGAGCAACTGGCCATCCTGTTTGAACTGCGCGCCCGCGATATGTATGGCGACGCGGTGGTTCGCACCGAGCCCCAACCCCTCAAAGAATTCCGCACCAAGATCAACCCACAATACATTGTCCGTTACTGCGGCGAATGTCATGCCTACGGCAAGGAAGATCATCCACCAGTGTTCTTCACACGCAAACCCAACAGTGAAGAGGCGGCCTACACCAACTTCCTGTTACTCTCGCGGATGACCGGCGGAGCACGCCACATGATCGACCGTCAGGATGCCGCCGAATCTTTGTTGCTGCAGTTCGGCCTGCCCCGCACGGAAGCGAAATTCCCGCATCCGGAAGTGAAGGGCATGAAGCAGTACTTCACCGGCACGAAGGATCGTAGGTACCTGGATATGGTCAACTGGGTGAAGAAACTGTATTTCCCGGCCCCGAACTATCCGATCAGCTACACCCTGCCCACGAAAAAAGTCCCCGCCGCCCCACGTGCGAAGGCGCCGGCGAAGACCGCTCCTGCCAAAGTCAACTGACCCGACCAGCCGCACCCTGACGTGCGAGTTGGCCGGACGACTGGTATATTGTCCGTTGCGTCATTTTGGTTCACTCATCCTGCCTGCTGGGGAAAGACCGTGAAAAGACTTGTTCTGGTCGTACTGACTGCATTGGTTGTTTCCGGTTGCTCGGACGAGCAAGCCACCGAGCGCAAAGACGCTGCGGATGCCTTCGGCGTCGCGCGCCAGCATCTGGCCAATGCCACCGGTGGATTCATCAACTCAACCAAAGCCGATACCACCTTGGAAGCCTACGTGGCTGAACAGTTGGACGCAGCCGCCACTGCCCTCAAGCCGCTGACCAGCAAGGGGACCGATTCACAGCAGGTGTCGGCCACGCTGATGTTGGCGGATGTTCACGCCACGCGCGCCCAGGCGTCGGCCACCCGTGCAGGCAACCAATGGACCAGCCAAGCCGGTCTGACCAAGCAACTACTGAAAACACTCGCCGCCACCCGCGCCTCGCGCAGCCTGATCAGTGCCCAAGCCGACGGAAACGGATCAACGCTGATCGGTCAGCTTCGCAACGAAGCGCAGGCCGCGGAGGACCTTGCCACGCAGCATCAGCAGGAATCAGGTGACCTGACGGATCAGATTACCGAACTCACCCGCCAGCGCGACCAGTTGGCCAAGCAGGGCCGCGATGACCTGAACCAGGCGCAGCAACTGCGTCAACAGGCCGAAGCGGCATCCGGTGAAGTGCGTTTCAACACTTTCACCCAAGCCGCCGACCTGTCCGGCCAAGCCGCGGACGCCAGCGCCAAGGCGGACGAACTGACCGCGAAGATCGACATGCTGCAGGCCGCCAAGGTCATCGCCGAAGCGAACATGAAGATGGCCGAAGGCCGCGCCGCCCGACTGAACGAAGCCCGCACCGCCATCCAGAAAGATGATGAAGACCTAGCCCGGCAGGCATCGAAGGCCCGCAGCGCTGCCCAAGCCGCCGCCGATGAACTGACCAAAGCCCTCGCCGCCCTTTCGGAAAATCACATTCAGAACGTGATTCAGCCGTTCGACGATGCCCGCAACGAATTGCAGGCCGCGGTGCAGTTGCTCGAATCAGCGCAGAACCGCGATCGTGATCAACGTGATGCGGTCGAGT
>JANQFT010000573.1 GCA_028277685.1 Phycisphaeraceae bacterium | reverse complement strand
CGATTCGCCCACTTCTTCAGTCGCCTGCGTGGTGCGTTCGGCGAGCTTGCGCACTTCATCGGCCACCACGGCAAACCCGCGGCCATGTTCACCGGCTCGTGCGGCCTCGATGGCTGCGTTCAAGGCCAGCAAATTCGTTTGATCGGCAATGTCGTTGATCACGCCGATGATCTGGCCGATCTGTTCTCCACGTTTACCCAGTTCGTTGATGGCACCAGCCGATTCATTGACCACATCGGCAATGCTCTTCATACCGTCAACGGTTTGCTGCACGACCTGGCCACCTTCGTTGGCCTGCTGACCCGCTGCGTCGGCGGTCGACGCCGCATCACTGCTCTTACGCGCCACCTCAACCACGGTGCTGCTCATCTCTTCGACTGCGCTGGACACCTGCGTGGTCTGTTGTGTCTGCTGCTGCATGCCCTGCGCCATCTCTTCTGATGACGTGGCAATCTGCTTCGCGGTCCCCGTTACCTCTTGCGTCACACCGGAGACCTCAAATACCACATCGTGAACTCTTTTAATGAACTGATTGAACCATTGAGCCAACTGCCCCACTTCGTCTTTGGCGTTGATGCGAATGCGCTGGGTGAGATCACCTTCGCCTTCGGCAATGTCCTTGAGAATTGCGGTGGTCTGAGTCAGGGGTTTGAACATGCGACCGGTAACGGTTTGTGCAGCGATACCAACCAACACGCATACCCCGAGTGCGGCCAGGCTGGTTTTGATCAACAAATCACCCAGAGCCGCCTCGATACGGGTGCGCGAATCGTGGAAATCATCCAGATAAGCTCCCGCCCCGATGACCCAATCCCACGGTTCAAAATAGGTGACAGCGGCAATTTTTGTTCGCGGAGCAGGCTCATCCTTGTTTTGCCAAGCATAAGAAACTTGAGCACATTCTCCATTGGACTTGTCCATCGCCTGATTGATCATATCTTCGATAAAAGCATGTCCGTTGGCATCTTTGGCGGCAAGAATATTCTCGCCGTCCCGCTTGCCGTGGTGAGAGACGATGTAATTGCCGCGCTCCTTACCCTGGCCACCGAGGACGAAGACGTAACCGCTCTTCCCGACCGTTTCACTCATGATGCCCTGGCGTAATTCTTTGACGCCTTCCTTCGGTATGCCGACATAGAGCACACCCACGATCTGGCCGTCGGTGTTGGTGATCGGTTTGTAGGCGGTGATGTACCAGGCATTCACCACGAATGCGCGGCCGATATACGTCTTGCCACTGAGCACGGTGGCGATGACCTTATTGGCATTGCCATCGGGATTGGTCGCGGGGATATACGTCCCAATGGCGCGCTGGCCGTCGAGTTTTTTCACATTGGTACTGACGCGCAACATGTCGCCAGCTTCGTTCATGCGCTGGAAGATGGTGCATGTACCACCAACCAGTTGTTGTACCTCATCCACAACCAAGGCTGTCTGATCAGGCGAAGCGATCTGACCCAACCATTGACCGCCCACCATCATTCTGGGCAGGGTGATGTCATGAACCTTCTTGGTGAACTGGTTCACGGCATTCCACTGAACCGTTTCGTCCGAGAAATGGACCGACCCGACGGTGTCCATCACTTTGCCCGCCACATTCAGATCGCTTTGCAGCTTCTGTTTCAGCGTCGCTTCATGTGTTTGCACCATGTAATAGACGGCCTTGGCCACCTTCTCGCACTCGCTGACCGCCAACTGGTCCATTTCTTCACTGACTTGATTGCTGAGTTCGGTGCGCTGCATGATAATCATGCCCACGACGATCACGGCGGTACTTACAACACCCACAACAGTGAGCAAAGTGGTTTTCAGTCGAATACTCATCGGAGATGCCCTTTATCGATACCTGATAAACTGAACCGACCATATCCGGAGCAACGGATGACCCACCACTGAAGATTGAACCCCGGATTGTCCCACGTGTATCCCGCTTGCATGACCATCGGCACCCTGGATGTCGGGGTTGAGGCGCACCACCTGTGGTTCATGGATGTAACTTGTGCGGGCTTGGATCGCGATTTGCACCCACGGCCGTAGTTGCTAGGCTGACGATCTTATCGGCCCGCCCTCGCCCCCGGAAGCTACCCCCGGAAGTTGGTACAGCAAGATGCCGGGGCATACGGAGTTTTTTGTCATGCGTATTCTTTACATCGATATCGACTCGCAACGACCCGACCACCTCGGCTGCTACGGTTACCTGCGCGATACATCGCCCACCATCGACC
>JANQFT010000428.1 GCA_028277685.1 Phycisphaeraceae bacterium | reverse complement strand
GTCGAGCAACTGCGGCAACTGCGATGCCCACCGCTGACCCCGGTCGGTCAGCAGGACGTTGAGCCGGTCATCCGGCGGGCAGTCTGGGCGCAGATCGATCACCGTCGCATCTCCAGCGTTGGGAAGCAGGTGGCAAGAGATGTGCCGGGGAATGTGGGAGGTGGGATGTCGGATGTGGGATGTAAAACTTTGCTATTTCGTGATTTGGCGATATGGCGATTTGGTGATTGTGCGAAGCGGGCTGCCAAGATGCGTCGGGCAACTTCCGGGGGGTGTCAAGTTGGCAGGTGCTATTCGAACAGTGATCGGGGAAGCTGGGATTGTCGGATGATGGACTGGAGTGTGCCTATTCGGAGGGTGTCGTGGTCGGGAACGATGGTGGTGATGGTGTTCTCTTGCTGTTTTTGCATGACGATGTGCGATCCGCGTTGGCGGATTTGCGTGAATCCGTGGGCCTGAAGAATACGCACCACATCCCGCCCGGATAGTCGCCTGAGTTTAGGCAACATCGACCTCCAGTTGGCTGAGGTACGTTTCGTGGTGGAGTCGTTCAGCGACCTCTTCCGGGCTGGCCGTTTCCAGGAACAGTTCGACCGCCTCCTGCAGGTTGGCCTTGGCCTGTTCGACGGAATCACCCTGGCTGGCGACGTCCAATTCCGGGCAGAGGGCTACCCAGCCATCGCCTTCTTTTTGCACCAGTGCGGTGAGTGTGCGTTTGGACATCGCAGGTTCTCCAGTACGTTCATCCTATTATACCGCATGGTGGTGAGGGCGTTCTGTGCTTTGCCCGAGGTTGGGCCTATGCTACATTCGGCGGCTCGGATTGACCTGAAGATGACACGATTTGGAGATGGCATGGCTGCGAACGATCCATTTGGGGCACGGAAGACGCTGAGCACAGCAGGTGGGGCGGTTGATTACTTTGATCTGAACGCGCTGTCGGCGGCAGGGGTGGGGCATGTCGATCAGTTGCCGTACTCGATCAAGGTGCTGCTGGAGGCGGTGCTGCGCAACGTGGACAACTTCGTGGTGAACGAAGATCACGTGACGCAACTGGCTGGTTGGAACGCGCCTGAGCCTGCCAGGGATGAGATTCCCTTCAAGCCGGCCCGCGTGGTATTGCAGGATTTCACCGGCGTACCCGCGGTGGTCGATCTGGCTGCGTTGCGCGATGCGTGCAAGCGGCTCGGCGGCGACCCCCGGAAGATCAACCCGCTGGTGCCGTGCGATCTGGTGATCGACCACTCGGTGCAGATCGATCACTTCGGTAAGGCCGATGCACTTGAACTGAATATGAAGATGGAGTTCGCGCGGAACCGTGAACGGTACGAGTTTTTGAAGTGGGGTCAGCAGGCGTTTGATGATTTCAGCGTGGTGCCGCCGGGCATGGGGATCATCCATCAGGTGAACCTTGAGTACCTGGCCAAGTGCGTGCTGGTGCGGGATACCCCCGGAAGTGATCGTCCCGTCGCAAGACCTGACTCGTTGGTAGGAACCGACAGTCACACCACCATGATCAACGGCCTCGGTGTGGTGGGCTGGGGTGTGGGTGGTATTGAAGCCGAAGCGGTCATGTTGGGGCAACCGATTTACATGCTCACGCCACCGGTGGTGGGCTTTAAGTTGACCGGTGAACTGCCGGAAGGCGCGACGGCCACCGACCTGGTGCTGACCGTCACACAGATGTTGCGCGAGATGGGTGTGGTCGGTCAATTCGTTGAGTTCTACGGCCCCGGCATGGCGTCAATGAGTCTGCCCGATCGCGCGACCGTCGCCAACATGGCCCCGGAATACGGCGCAACGATGGGCTTCTTCCCCATTGATGAGGTGACGATCGATTACCTGAAACTCACCGGTCGTTCGGCGGATGTGGTCGACCTGACCGAACGTTACTGCAAGGCCAACGGCTTGTGGCGTGATGACAGCGCCAACCCGCAGTTCACGCGCACGGCGGAAC
>JANQFT010000422.1 GCA_028277685.1 Phycisphaeraceae bacterium | reverse complement strand
TGCCATGGCGGAACTGGTCGAATGCTGCCTCACCGAAAACGATCTCACCGAAGCGCGCATTCGACTGACGATCACCGGCGGTGATCTTTCATTGCTGACGGGGACGCAATCCGGTGGAGCGAATAACGTTCATCAACCTTCAGTCATGTGCGTGGCCACACCGCCCACGCAATACCCGGAAGGTTTTTTTACTGATGGCGTCACCGTCATCGTGGCCGATCCGAAAGCCAACCCCTTCGACCCGCTGTCCGGACACAAAACATTGAACTACTGGACGCGCTTGCGCACGCTTGCGGAAGCGGCGGCAGTAGGTGCGGGTGAGGCGCTCTGGTTCACCGTAACCAATCACCTGTGCGGCGGTGCGGTGAGTAACGCCATCGTCATCAAAGACGAACAATTGTTCACCCCGATCGCGCGCGGGGAAGAACAAGCCGGCAGCCTGCCTTCCGCCGTGCTGCCCGGTACGACCTGCGCAGCAGTGTGCGAAATCGCCGAAGGATTGGCCATGCCAGTCAAGCGCCAGATGCTGTCGATCAACGATGTGCTCGAAGCAGATGAATTGATTCTCACCAACAGCAGTTGGCAGATTCTGCCGGTGGTGAAGGTGGAAAGCAGTACGATCGGTTCGGGGCAAGTGGGAGCGGTGACAAGGAAGTTGACGGAGGGGTTGATGGAGCGGATACGGCAGGAGTGTCGTTAATCCGAGAAATTCTATCGGTATGACTTGACTTGATCCGGTAGCCCGATAGTTACAATTTAAACCAATCAACCGATGCGCAACATCCTCTTCCATCACGGCGCCTTGGGCGACACGGTATTGCTGTGGCCGTTGCTGCGAGCGTTGGGGCAAGTGACGTTGGTCGCTTCCCGCGCCAAGGCGCAACTGACGGCACATTGCTTAGCCAACGTGACCGCTATTGATGCCGATGGCCCTGCATTCACGCGGCTATTCGCCGCAGATGCTGAACGTGATATCGATAATGCCACGCGTGAGCTGTTGCGCCATGCCGACTGCATCATTAGTTTCGTTAGTGATGGCCACGATGTGTGGGCAAAGAATGTTCGAGCCATCGCGCCGGATGTGTCGTTGCACTTTGTATCACCACGTCTGCCAGCCGATACAACCCAGCACATCACGGAATACCATCAACATCAGCTTGCGGGACAAGGTTTGTCAGTCGACCTCGTTCATCCATCGCGCAGAACGTTGCGCGGCGGCCCGATCCTCATGCATCCCGGCAGCGGTGGGGAACACAAATGCTATCCGCGAAAACGATTCCAAACGATACTGGACCAACTCATCGCGCACGGCGCAGAGGTAGCAGTGCTGTTTGGCGAAGCAGAACGCGAGCGATGGCCTAGCGATGTTCTCGATCGCTGGCAAAGCGATTATGCCATTTGCACCCCCGGCAGTCTGATTGCGTTGGCGGATCACATCGGCCGTGCGTCGGTCTACATCGGTAACGATGCGGGTCCGACTCATCTGGCTGGGCAACTCGGCATGCCCACCATCGCGCTGTTCGGCCCGACCGACCCGCGCGTGTGGGCGCCGCAAGGCCCATGCGTCCAGGTGATTCAGCCCGAAACCGATGGCGATTGGGCGAATGTGAACGATGTGATTCGCATCGTTGGGCAAACGCATCACATGCAGCTTGCGTGAGTCGAACTTGCGCGGTTGAATGCATGCATTCACATTGGCCACCCCCTCCACGGAGCCACGCGATGAACGATCAGCCGAACCAAGACCAGGCAGACACGCAGCCGCCACCCCACGCACAGCGCGTGATCATTGACGAAAATCTGAGCAGCGAAACCAAGACCATGGCCATGCTTTCGCACCTGCTGGGTATCTTCACCGGCTTCATCGGTGCGTTGATCATCTGGCTGGTGAAGAAAGATACCGATCCGTTTGTGGAAGATCAGGCGAAGGAAGCGTTGAACTTTCAGATCACGGTGCTGATCGCCTCATTCATCGCTGGGGCCGCAGCCATTGCCACTTGCTTGGTGCTGATTCCCTTACCCATTGCCGTGGGCATTGCCGCGTTGGTATTCTGCATTATCGGTGCGGTGAAGTCTTATGAAGGCGAACGGTATCGCTATCCGATCTGCTGGCGGTTGATCAAGTAGTGATGGTGGTTTTTGTTATCAGAGGCGCATGAAAAGCCCGTCGCACGCGAGGCAACGCGCGACGGGCGTAAAGGAGGCGGTCATGCAACCGTCACTAAGGTGTGTCTAGAATTTAGGCCTCACGCAGGTGATAGCTCTTGATGTTGGTGGGCTGGAAGTCGGGGTAAGCCGCCAGATCGTGCTCGCCCAGGTCCAAACCTTCCACCTGCTCGTGATCGCTCACGCGGAGTCCGATGGTCGCCTTCACCAGGGCAAACACCGCCAGCGAAGTACCGAACGCGAACACGAAGGTCGCACCAACAAACGCAACCTGCTTGATCAACTGGGCAGCACCGCCGCCGAGCAGAAGACCATGCACGGTTTCCGTGCCGTCGATGAGGGGATCGGCAAACAGACCCACCGCGATGGTGCCCCATGCGCCACACACACCGTGCACGCTGATCGCACCGACCGGGTCGTCAACCTTCAGAATCTTCTCCATACCGATCACGCTGAAGAACACGATCACACCTGCGAGCAGACCGATCACGATCGCGGCCCAGGGCGCGACCGAGCCACAACCCGCGGTGATGCCGACCAGACCGGCCAAACCGCCGTTCAGGCCCATCGTCAGATCGGGTTTGCCCCACACAGCCCATGATGTGATCAGGGCGGCAAGCGCGCCACCGGCAGCACTCAACGTGGTGGTCACGGCAACGAAAGCGATACCGTTGGCCTGGGCCAACACACTACCGCAGTTGAAGCCGTACCAACCGAACCAGAGGATGAACATGCCCAGGGTGGCGAAGGTGATGTTGTGACCGGGAATCGCGTTGGCGCTGCCGTCCTTATTGAACTTGCCAAGGCGGGGGCCGACCATGATCGCACCGGCCAGGGCACACCATGCACCGCATGCGTGAACGATGTTGGAACCTGCGAAGTCGCGCACGCCCCATGCCGCCGCCCATCCGTCGCCTCTCCAGCCCCAACCGGCCGAGATCGGATAGATGAACGCGGTGATGATGACCGTCGCAGAGATGTAGCCAATCAGCTTCGTGCGTTCAGCCATCGCACCGGACACGATCGTCGCGGCGGTGGCGCAGAACACCATCTGGAAGAACCATTCCGATGCGTCGTAACCCAGTTGTCCGCCTTCAACGAACGAAGGCATGAACTGATACCAGTCGCCTTCAGTCGGCAGACCGATGAACGCATTGCCACCGCCGCCATACATCAGGCCGTATCCGACCGCCCAATAGAGCAATGCGCCCAATGAGAAATCGATCACGTTCTTGGTGCAGACGTTGACGGCGTTCTTCGCGCGGGTCAGTCCGGTTTCCACCAGGGCGAAGCCGGCCTGCATCAACATGACCAGCGCGCCGGCGAGCAGGAACCACAGTTCATCACCCGTTGCCTGGGTAATGTACGACGGTGCCTCCTCGGCGACTTCTGCTGCTGCTTCAGCCACGGTGGCTGCGGCCGCGGTGACTTCTGCTTCCTGCGCAGTGGCAGTGGTGCTTGCCAGCCACAGGCCAAACAAACCTGCAACCACAAAACCGGTTGACCATCGTGCCTGACGGCTGATCAACGGTGAATACCACTTGCGACTTCGCCTCGTTAGTTCTGGTACGCCCACGGTGAATCTCCTTGCTATTTGGCGCTGCAACGTGCGCGCCTCCGACTTGAGTAAAACAAGGGGCGTGCCAGAACCGTTTTGTTGGATATCGGGGGTTGATTGCATAAGCGTTATGCAACTTCCGGGAGTTATCCGGCCACTGCCGCGCAGCGCGGCAACCGACACTGCGCAGATACGCCGCACCGTGCGTAATCACTAACCACCTCACCCGTAACCTTGGCGAAGACAGATGCGGCTTGCGCGAATCATAGCTGCGGCGTCCGCGCTGCAGAACACGGCGAAGCCGCGTCACTTCATGCGCGCCGCCAAATTAGCGGGACGGGGGCGATTGCTAGACGAGCTTATCCAGATCCAGACCCGACCATTGATGGTCGCGAATCTTCTGCACCACCTGCTCGGCCACTTCCACGGCGGCGAAACCGGCGTCGGCATCCACTTCAGGTTCGGCCTTGCCGGTCACCGCATCCAGGAAGTTGGTCAGTTCGGCCGTGAGGGGCTCTTCATCATTTATCGTCAAGTCCTGAATGTTCACCAGGTCGGTGTAATCCAGGTCGGACAGGTCCGTACCTTCTGCCAGTTGATCGCGCACTTCGTGCAGGATGCTGATGTTGCCGGTGCGGCGGATGCTCATGCCGCTCTTGGTGGCGTAGTCGAGGCTGATGTATCCATCTTCACTGAACACGCGCAGCTTGCGCTCGGTTTTCAGGGCGAGACGGCTGGACGTGATCTTCGCCACGCAGCCATCTTCAAATTCCAAGCGGGCGTCAGCCACATCTTCATGTTCACCAAGCAACGCCACGCCACAGGCATGTACATTCTTCAGGGGGGAACGGGCCATCATCAGGATGATGTCCAGGTCGTGGATCATCATGTCGAACACCACGCCCACATCCACGCTGCGGAAGGTGAAAGGACTGACGCGGTCGCACTCGATGAAACGGGGGACAAGGTCCCAGTCGGAGATGGCGCGTACGGCCGGGTTAAACCGTTCAGTGTGCCCCACCTGGCAAAGTGTGTTGTGCTTGCGCGCGGTTTCGACGATGCGTTTGCCTACCTCGACCGATTGGGCCATGGGCTTTTCAATCAGGCACGCAATCCCGCGCGAAAGCAGCGGCTCGGCCACGGCTTCATGGTACACCGTGGGCACGGCAATGCTAACCGCCTTCACCTGCGGATACTTATCCAGCAGTTCCTCAACGGTCGCGAGGCAGTCGCAACCATATTGATCGGCCAGCGCACCGGCGCGATCCTCATCGCCATCGACCACGGCCAACAGCTCAGCTTGGGGCAGTTGATGATAGATACGGGCATGGTGCCGACCCATACGCCCCACACCAATCGCGGCCACGGGAATTGGGGTATCGCTCATAGGCAATAGCGTATGGCGTATGGCGTCTAGCGTCTAGCGTTACCTGTTCCCACACCCGATACGCTATACGCCATACGCTAAACGCTATACGCTATACTCATGCCTCTGACCCTCTACTGGTACATTCTGCGCGATCTGTTGAAGCTACTGGCTCTGGCGACCGGGGTGCTGGTGCTGATTCTCACCATCGGCTTCGCCTTCGCCCCCATGAGCCAGGGGCTGCTCAACCCCTGGCAACTGGTGAAAGTGGTCTTCTATATCATGCCGGCCACGCTACCCTATGCCCTGCCGTTCGCCGCAGCATTCGCCACCACGCTCGTCTTCTTCCGATTAAGTGCCGACAACGAAGTGACCGCCTGCGCCGCCAGCGGTATCAGTTACCGCAACCTGTGCGTGCCCGTGGCGACACTGGGGCTTTGTCTGACATTGACCATGTTCCTGCTGGGCAATTGGGTCGTTCCCTGGTTCTGGCAACGCGTGACCAACCTGGTCGAACGCGATGTGACCGGCCTGGTGATCACCCAGCTCAAACGGGGCAACTCCTTCACTTACGACAAAATCGGTGGGTCGGAATTGGTGCTCCGCGCCGATCTGGCGGACATCATTCCCACCGACGCTGCGCCGGATGGACCTTATCGGCGCATCGGGTTAATCGGCGTGGCTGCGGGCGTGTTCGATAAACAATCCGGCTTACTCAAACAAGATTACACCGGTGAAAAAGCGGTCATCGATTTCTATCGTGAAGGTGATGGCATTTCCGCCGTGGTTCGGTTGATCAATCCCACCGTGCGCGATCCCGAGCATGGCATTGCCCTGGTGGAAGGCAACCGTGAATTGCAGGTGCACAACGTCGTGCTACCTTTCAAGCACGATCCGCGTTTGATGTCGCTCACACAACTTCGCAAAGTGTCCGCCAAACCAGAACTGCATAAGGGCGTGCGCCGGCATCGCGATCAGTTGCTTGAGCGCATGGCGGAATATCGCAGTATTGCGTATGTCACAAAGTATCTGGAAGCGGGCGAACTTCAGTTACGTGGCCGCAACGATGAAATCTATCGCCTGCAGGCAGATGATTTCGAGGTGGGTCATCACGATATTCGCCTGACCGCGCAAGACCGCATGCCGATCATCATGCGCATCGGCAAGGGCATGAGCGTGCGTCAGCGTTTGGAAGCGAAGTCCGGCCGCATCAAGTTTGACATCGACCAACGCACCTTCGAACCGCGCGTGCTCATCAGCTTCACCGATGTGAAGGTGATCGACCCCGGCCTGCCCACACCCGAAGGCCGCGTGGGCACACGGGCGTTGGTGCCTCTGTCACTGGGCGAGCCGATCATGGCCGACGTGGATAAGCAGGACAGCATCGGCTTGTACAACCTGGTCGCCCAGCAGGCGGCGGCATCACCCGAAATGGCGAAGGAACTGGGCAAGAAGGGCCGCGCACGGGCGTTGAGCAATCAGATTCGTCGCGTGCAAAACAGCATTCGCGCCCGGGTGAATGAACGGGCGGCTTCCGCGGTGAACTGTTTACTGGTGGTGGTCCTGGCAGCGGTGATGGCGATGCTGCTGCGTCATCAAGTGCCGCTGGCGATTTTCTTCTGGTGCTTCCTGCCGATCATCGCGTCGATGCTGCTGACATCCAGCGGCGCCAACTTTATGAAAGATAATCAGTGGACGCTGCCGCCCTCGATTTCCGCGGTCAGCGTGTGGGTGGGGAACCTGATGATGGTGGTGCTGATCACGTGGGTGTATCGGCGGCTGAACCGTAATTAGAGAAACATGCCGCTGGCGCGGCCCGCTTAAGCGGGCCGCACCGCACGTTTCATCTTTTTCTTCAGGTACCACAAACTCCCAAGCCCCGTGGGCACAATCACCAGCGCCTCCGCCGCACGATCAACCAGCGCCGCCTGCAGGCCGAGTTGAAGCCCCCCTTCCACATCCCCCCCGAAAAAACCACTCGCTGCGATCGCGCCGTACAACCATTCGCGCAAACCAAGCCCGTTGGGGGTAATGCCAACGAGGGTGATGAACATGCCGCAGGTGGCGAGGATGACTGCTTCGCGAAACGGCAAGCTGTGATTGAGTACGGCAAACGCACAGACAAGTCGACCAGCCGTGGCCCACACATCCAACATGCGCAAGGCAACGAGGAATGGCAGACTGCCACCCAGAATCCGCCGCAACCCTAACGGACGTCGAGGCGTACTGCGAGCCAGCAGTATGCTGACCAAGACCGTTACGGCAAACAATGCTATGTGGCCGATCGACCACCCCAATCCCTCAGGCCACCACAAATATATGGCCAGTTCGACCACATATACCGCTGCGCTAATGCCAAGCACAACGAGCAGGATGAGCCCTGATTTGCGGTATGAGATGCCGTGTCGGCGTCTGAGGTACGCAGCCCTGCCCAAGAGTCCCGGGCGAAACGGCAAGTAATTCAGCAGTGCACTGCCAGCGATCAGCGCCTGCATTTCAACAAAGGTTACCGGTCCCGTGGGAGTAAAAGCCCAAGTGACGAATGCGAACACAACACCAGTGATCAAGACACTGAGGGCTACTCCCAGTAGCAGCAACAGAACAATCCGCACATCAGACTGCATTAACGCCGACCAATCCCCCTGCCGCACCGCTATGATGATGCAGGCGATCAGCAGTCCCGCGCCGAGCGCGTAGCCGATCGCGCGCCGCACGGTGCGCCAGCGTGAGGCGGGTTGTGGTTGGTTTTCATGCATATGAATAGCCGCGAGTTCACAACTCGCGGAGTCTGCGACCTGTGAGATCGCGGCTAAACAACATTACACACCCAGATCGGTCTTCGTGAACAGCGCTTCGAACACATATCCCGCGCCTTCGATGTTTTCGCGGGCGCCTTCTTCGCGGTCGATGGTGCCGACGATCTTGGCCACCTTCGCGCCGGTGGCTTCAATCACCTTGGCTGCTTCGAGCACTTGGCCGCCGGTGGTGCAGACATCTTCGACGAGCATGACAACATCGCCTTCGCCGAGTTTGCCTTCCAGTTGCTTGGCGGTGCCGTAGTCTTTTTTCTGGTTGCGGATGAAGATGCAGGGCAGTCCACTGGCGAGTGATGCGGCAGTAACCAGCGGGATGCCGCCCAGTTCCGCGCCGGCGAGTTTGTTCACCTGATCGCCCACGCGCTCGGCGAACAGCTTGCCCAGTTCCACCAGCACATCCGGCTGGGTGCTGAACAGGTACTTATCCAGATAGTAGTGACTCTTGCGTCCACTGCGCAGGGTGAACTCCCCTTTCAGCAGTGACACTTCCGCGATCCGTTCGGCCAGTTGTTGTTTGGTCATGGTTCACAGAATAGCGGCAAAGCCTCATGCAGCAAGAGAACGTCGCCCCGGCGCGACGCTGCATCACCCCCATGTTGCCTGCACGCAACATTCGGCCAGACCCCACCCCCAACCATCACCCCCATGCCAGCACGCAATTAACTGTACAAAAGTCACTTATGAATATTCTTTGAAACTGGCACACCCCTTGCGTTAGTTCTGGCACATCGCCCGAAGGGAACAAGACCTCGACGCGAGGCACGAAAGAGAACAGAGAACGGGGGGCCGGGGCGGAGACGCACGGGAGAATGCGGCCGACTTGAGACCTCGGCCAAGCAACAGAAAGAGGCGACGGCAACCCAACATCGCCCGGAGTGAGATCGGAAGACTTTTTGAGAAACGCGAGACGAGAGATGACGCATCACAAGTTTCACATCGTCGCCACTGCCTGCCTGATCGCCGTCGCCTCACAGGCATTCGCACAAAGCGTACCCTACGAGCAAAGCCACACCATTGGCAGCTTGCTCAACCAGGGGTCCACCCGGTTGATCTACCCTGCACGGCTGCACCGCGAAGTGGAAGTATCACGAAGCCTTGCCGCCCAACCGGTTCATCCGCATATGGCCAAAGTTATCATCGGTGGCGGCAGTGACCACCTGTCCAGCGGTCGGGCTGGCGGCGCACTTTCGACGTACATCGATCCGCTACGTCAACTCACCGGCGACGGTGGCCTGGATGACGATCACTCGCTGGTCAAAGCGCAACGGCTGCACCGTTCGCTCAGCGGTATTACCACCGATCAACTGGCCGCGTTGTCAAATGCTTCACTGAAAACACAACCCCGTGCAGTAGGTTCCAACCGCGCACGACTGATTCTGCCTCCGCAGAGCCACGGCCTGATGCCCAACGATCGGCCCACGCTCAAACCCGTGTTCATCCTGCCCAACCCCAAACCCGGGAAGAACAACGCGCAACCGATTCCATCACCGAAGCGCGTGCCGGCCAAGGGTGAATCTCTGGCAGCCAACACGAACTAACTTTTGACCTACCCTCTTACCCCCTGATCGGCGAGGTCTGACTTAACCGTCGGCCTCGCTTTTTACTTATCCCCGCTCCCCCCTCGGGAGAGGGCTGGGGTAAGGGCTGACCGTCAGATCACCTCCAACCTGTTTGCTTCCCTTCCGGGGGTCGCTATCCTCAATCCACTTATGAGCAGTCAACCAAATATCGTGTACATCCTGGCTGACGACTGGGGCTACGGCGATGTGAGTTACTTGAACGCCGATTCGAAGATTCCCACGCCGCGCACGGATCGCTTCGCCAAAGAAGGTTGCACGTTCACCGATGCGCACTCGAATTCTGCCGTATGCACACCAACGCGCTACGGTGTACTTACCGGGCGGTACTGCTTTCGCAGTCGCTTGAAGAAGCATGTACTGGGTGGCTACGGCGAACTGCTGATCGAAGACGACCGCATGACGCTTGCTTCCATGCTGAAAGATCAGGGCTACGCCACCGCCTGCATTGGCAAGTGGCACCTTGGGCTTGGCTTCCAGCGCACCAGCGGTGATGCACCGAGCGATCCGGACAGCTGGGTCAATGACGACCGCGTCGACTTCAACAAACCGTTGACCACAGGCCCGCACACCGTGGGGTTTGATTACTCGTTTATCATTCCCGCTTCGCTGGACATTCCGCCCTACTGTTTTATTGAAGATGGCAACGTGTTGGATACACCGCTGGCGCATCAGGATGCTTCGCCGCGTCCTGCGTTCTGGCGTGAAGGGCCGCGTGGTAGCGGGCAGTCGCTCGAAACGGCGTTGCTTGAATTCACCGTGCGGGCAGAAGGCTTCATCAATCAGCATGCGAAAGAGAACACGGATCAGCCGTTCTTCCTTTACTTCCCCACACCTTCACCCCACACCCCGCACGTACCGCGCGATGTGTTCAAAGGAAAAAGCAATTGCGGTGCGTATGGTGATTATGTGGTAGAGCATGACTGGTCGATCGGCCGCATCCTCGACGCTCTCGAGCGCAACGGGCTGACCGACAACACGCTCGTCGTCATCACCAGTGATAACGGCGCACACATGCGCTTCGGCATGGACACCGGTGAATTCGACTTTGAAAAGGAATACGGCCATCGCAGCAACCACATCTACCGTGGCCAAAAGTCCGATGCGTGGGACGGCGGCCACCGCGTGCCGTTCTTCGTGCGCTGGCCGGGTGAAATTCCCGCCGGTTCGACGTGCGACGACACCGTCTGCCTGACAGACTTCATGGCGACGGCCGCACACATCGTCGGCACGAAACTTCCGGGGGATGCGGGTGAAGATTCATTCAACATCCTGCCGCACATGTGCGGTGAACAAAACCCGCCCCAGCGCCCGCCGGTGATTCACCACAGCGTGGAAGGCGAGTTCGCCATCCGCGAAGACAAGTGGAAACTCGTCTGCTGCCCCGGCAGTGGTGGCTGGTCGCTGCGCGATGACACCGTACCCCCCACAGAACCCCGTATTCAGTTGTACGATATGCAGGCCGATCCGGAAGAACAGCACAACGTGCAGGCAGACCACCCGGACGTGGTGGAGCATCTGACGAAGGTGCTGAACGGTTTTCGTGAATCCGACCGCAGTGTGTAAGGAACGAATCCCCCGTGACAGACGCATTACGCACAAACATGTCGGTAGCGCAGGAGCGTGCGGTGTTGGCCGCGGTGTTGCTGCCTGATCTCGATCTCGACCCGCGCGATCCGCTGGGTGAGTTGCGCTCACTGGTCGATGCGGCAGGCGGTGTGGTCGTCGATGAACTGATGCAGCAAAAGCTGCGCCCCGACGCCGGCACGTTCATGGGCAAGGGGAAAGTGGAAGAACTCGCTGCCCTGGTCAAAGCGCAGGAAGCGAATGTGGTCATCTTCGAGAACGACCTGTCGCCTGCGCAGATCCGCAACATCGAGGAAGTGGTCCAGTGCAAGATCCTTGATCGATCAGAACTGATCCTCGACATCTTCGCCGGCCGGGCGCGCACGCATGAGGCGAAACTGCAGGTGGAACTGGCGCAGTTGGAATACACCTACCCGCGCCTGACCGCCATGTGGAGCCACCTTGAGCGCATCGGGGCTGGCGGCGCGGCGGGCATCGGCACGCGTGGTCCGGGTGAACAGCAGTTGGAAATCGACCGGCGCATCGTGCAGCGACGCAAGGCGGAATTGAAGCGCGAGATCGACCGCATCCAGGGGCGCAAGCGGCGTGAGGTGAAGCAGCGCA
>JANQFT010000418.1 GCA_028277685.1 Phycisphaeraceae bacterium | reverse complement strand
GAGTACGGCCGATCCTTCGGTGTATCGACTCACCGTCGACGCCATGGTCGGGCAGATCAACGGCAGGCCCATCTACGCCAGCACCATCTTCGACCAGATCGGTGAAGACAGCCTCAAGCGCCTTGGTGCCGCCATATCACGTAACGAGTTCCGTCAACGCGCCACCGCCCTGCTGCAGCAACACGTGATGGCTAAGGTGCTATCGGAACTGATTCTCGCCGAAGCCGAGAGCACCCTCAGCCCCGAGCAGCGCATGGGCTTGCTGCAGATGGTGCGCGTCGAGCGTGAAAAAATCCTTGCCAAGTTCTTCGGCAGTGAAGCAGAAACACGCCAAGCCCTGCTGGCTGAGCAAGGCCTCACCCTGGAGGAGTATCTGCAAAGCAAGCGTGAACAGGTACTGGTTGATAAGTACAGGCACGATAAATTTTGGCCAAAGATCAACGTCACCCGACGTGATGTCGAACGCTACTACCATCTGCATAAAGACAAATACAATCCCGCGCCCACGCTGAAGATTCGCCTGATCGTGGTGGATACCGAAGAGAAAGCGGAGGCGGTGGATGCCGCGCTCAAAGCTGGGGCATCGTTTGAAGACGTGGCGAAGGAACACAGCACCCGCCTGGCTGCACGCGGTGGACTCATGCCACCGTTCAACGCCCGCGTCTCGGAATTCAAAGGCCTGAAGTGGCAACCGCTCAACGAAGCGATCCGCAACCTGGGGGTGGGCGAACATACGGCGCGCACCAAGATTGATCTGGGCATCGCCTGGGCCTATCTCGAACAGGTGATCACCGGCGAAGGTCAATCGCTCAGTGAAGTATTCCCACACATCGAAGGTCACCTGCGCAATGTGCAGATGGACCGACTATCGAAAAAGTACAACGCAGAACTGTTTAAAAACGGAAACTTTACTCCACTGAACGAAATGCTGGCGTCTTTAATTGATATCGCCATGGCAAGATACGCCCAGCCGGAATGATCCCCGGAATGGGAGTGCCATTGCTTGTCCCAAGGGGCAAGCGATGCTTCACAAGACATGCACGGCTTGCCACGGACGGTTAAGCCGTGGCCCCCAGCGTTTTCCTTTGTGCCTCAATGCCTTTTCTGAGAAACGATGATGCAACACCGGGCCTCACATGACTGATCCAACGTTTACCCCATTCGGGGCACAGCTCGAACCGGCGCTGCTCCAAGCGTGCGGCGGACGGTTGCGTGATCTGCACTGGTTCCGAACCGACTGGCAACGTGGCGGCGCACTCACCGGCTACGCCGTGTGGGCGGAAGATGGCGAAGAGGATGAACAGGTGGTGGTGAAGCTGCCCGTCCCTCCGCAGGAATTGCGCTGGCTTCAACGCCTTCAACCCGATCAACATGAAGCCGGCGATGTGGTGCCGCGCCTGTTTGCCGATGGCACCACCATCGGCGGATACGACCTGGCGTGGGTGGTGATGGAACGATTAACACATGGCCCGCTCGGTGGTGCGTGGGAAGGTCAGCAATGGCCCATCATGGCCGAGGCGCTGGCGCGGTTCTACAAGGCGACCAGCGTTACGCCCGTCGACAACTCCGCCCCGCCGCACAAGGAAGATTGGCCCAACATCATCAAACGCGCCCGCACCCAGGTGCGTGAACAATCGATCCCGCAGTCCAAACCGTGGAACAACGCCCTGAAATCGCTGGGCAAAAAACTCAGCAAGATGATCGAACCTTGGGACCAGCGCGACATCGTGCAATGGCGGCACGGCGACGCCCACCTGGCCAACGCCATGACCCGCAAGCCTCCCCCGGAAGGGCCAGCCCTGCTGTTCGATCTGGCCGAAGTGCGTGCGGGCAACTGGATCGAAGATGCGGTCTACTTAGAACACCTGTTCTGGGCCAAGCGCGATCAACTGGGCGAATTCAAACTCGTGAACACCATCGCCAAGCACCGAAAAAAGCTGGGCCTGCCCGTGGATGACAATTGGCCCAAACTCGCCGCCATCCGCCGCACCCTCATCGCCGCCAGCGCCCCGGCCTACATGCAGGCTGAAGGCAACCCGCATCACCTGCACGCGGCACTGGAAGTACTGGAAAGCAACTTAGGGCAAGTCTAAGCCGCTGCCCGTACTGGCCGATTCCGGAACCGGCGCACAACGCTGATCGCGCCAACGCCCAACACGAGCACCGCTGAAGTCGGCTCAGGAACTTCAGCATATGCCCTGCCCAAGGAGGCGCTGTCCACGTTCACGTTGTATAACGATGTCGCATCAACGTCGGCATTGATGATGTACTCGTAATCGGGATCAAAATCTGCCACCGATAAGTTGGCCACCAACCAATCGCCCTCGGTGGATGTCGTCCAATTCAGACCATCGAAACCACCAGAGGTGACCAAACCCGCGTCCGTCAACACGGCGGAACCTGTAAACGGGTTTTCCACCCAATCGCTGAGGTTCGTGATAGAGATCCCTGCCTCGCAGTTCCCTCCGTTCCAGGCGCGCAACGTCAGGCCATCGGTTTCGTCCCAGGTGATATTGCTGTACCCCACAGCCCAGCATTCCTCTTCAAACAGATCGGCTTGCCCCAGAATCGCTCCTGTTGCGTCATCGGTGAATGTCATGGATACCGGATCATGCCAAGTGCGGTAGTGCTTATGCCTCCTGTCGGGCCTGGTCTCAAAAACCGTTTGTCCTGCCAGCAAACCAGCACGTTTTCGGGCAATGTTTTTCCCCTTGACTTTGCCATCCTCTGTTGGAATCAACTTGTAAGCACTCAGCCGCATCTGCCCCACGGAAATGGCCTGCGCCACCGGCCTGCAGTGGTCGGTGGGCGTCACTTGGGCAAAGCCCCGCACTTCAATATTTCCTTTGACGGCCACATCGACGAAACCAGGTTTGTTGGGGACTGCAGTTACCTCTGGCGCAGCAGCGCTAAAGGTTACATGCGCTTCAGCCATCGCATGACAACCAGTGGCAGTGGCGCTGGCAGGAGCTGCCGTCATTGGCAGAGCTGCCCCCTCGCTCGGGAGCCATTTGCTGAAATACAACCGTTCAGCGCCTATAAGCCCAAACTGCGCGCCCTGCTCCGTCTTCTTGGGGATACTCACTCTCTCGGAGGAGCGATCCCCGCTGGCTGCGGTGGGCTGCTGGTTGAGCACCGGTTTCGCATAAGCGTGCAGAGCGTAGCGGTAGTGTGCGTCCAATAGATAAGAGTCGGCTACTGCCCGGAGCTTAAGTTCCAGTTTCTTATTCTCTTTGTACTTTCGCTTGATCGGATCATCCCCGAACGTGGCACACGTGAATGCCAAGAGCAAACAGCCTATCAGCATCAACTGTGCAAACTGGGCGGAACAGAATTGTTGTGAGGAACCGCGAGAGAGTTGCATGATACCACCTCCGAGCAAAGGGAATGCGACAACAGGCGACGTTCGCCTGTCGCTCTCACAGCCCTTCCCGAAGGCGTTGCGATATGTACAAATGATCCACGCCAACTACTGTGTACCAGCCCGGCCATCACGCAGCAATAAGGTTTTTCCCTAATGGACTGACGACGGGTGAGATGACGTGAGGACGCTAATTCGTTAACTCGTTCATTCGAGGGATGCTACTATCCCTCGGCTCAGGGCGAGTGAACGAATGATCGAATCAACCAACCGCAATCCCACTGTTCCGCATCAAATCAAAGAACTGATCAGTGAACACAAAGTTGTGTTCGGGGAATTCCAGGCCGCGCATGTTCTGGTCGATGTGGCTGAACATCAGGTCGACCTGGCCGATGACGCGGCGTTCGGTGCTGCCCATGGTGTGGTCCATCAGGCTGATGGTGCCGGTGGTGCTGGCGCCCGCGTCGTCCATGCGGATGATGTTCGCTTCGAAGAACAGCGTCATGCCAGGTGAAACATCGCAGTCGAACGTGGCCTTGCCGATCTTGGCGAGGATGACTTTCTCTTTAAACTGCCGCGCGTGGCCCACCAGGATGCCGGCGGTCTGCGCCATCGCCTCAATCATCAACGGGGCCGGATGCGTGGGCTTGGAATCGCGCCGTTCATTCCGCGGAAAGTGATCGCGCAGATGCTCCTCGGCCAGCGATACGTTCTTCACGGTCACGCACCGCTTGCCTTCATCCAATTCCAGGATTCTGTCAATCCACATCCAGCGCATGGGAAAGGGCCTGGGGCTTGGGGCCTGGGGCCGAGGGGCATCTGAACCGTGGGTGCGATCACCCCTTGGCCCCAGGCCCATGGCCCTCAGGAAAGTTTGCTTTGCACGAACTTCACCACCGCATCGACGGTAAAGATTTCGCCCACCTTGTCGACCGCAGGGTCTTTTTCGAACTCGGCAAAGTCGGCATGAGGCATGCGGGCTTTCAGTTCAGACAGGCCCTTGTCGGTAACCTGGCCGTCCTTCACGTACTCTTCGTCCTGAAGCACGTTGTCGGGGAACAGTTCGCCCTGTTCGATCTTGATTTCGAACGCCTGCTCCAAACGGAAGACGATATCGAGGAAGTCGATTGACTCCGCCCCAAGGTCGTTGGTCAGCGTGGCGGTGGGGGTCACTTCATCGTCATCCACACCCAAGGCATCGACCAGCACTTCCTGGACTTTTTCAAAGACTTCTTCGTTAGTCATCGCCATGTTGTGCGTCTCCAAACATGTAAGATCGAAGATCGTCGATCGTCGATCGCAAATTACTCGTGTCCCGGCGGGTCGATGATCGGCCGAAGCACGAATCGACCGCCCACCGCGTTCTGTCCGCCCACCTCGCCTGAACCCTTGAACTTCCAGCGGCCTTCCTCTTGGCCCATCAATTCCACGGTCACGCGGAGCACCTGCCCCGGCCGCACCATGTTACCGTACTTCACATTCCGCACTTCCGCCACCACATAAGGCTCTTCCGCCGCATCATTCCGCCCCGCAAGCAGCGTGCGGGCTGCCTGAACCATCGCTTCCAGCATCATCACCCCCGGTAACACCGGAAACGTGGCGAAATGCTCGGTCAGATATTCCTCCGCTTTCGTCACCGCTTTGGTGGTGACGATGCGGTCGTCCGACTGTTCCAGGATGGCATCAACGAGGTCGAAATACATGAATGCAACGCGGCTTCAGGTTCGTAAACGCAAGAATTTAACCGGCAATTCACGGATGAGCAAACTTACAACCCCACAACTTCCCGAGGCTGGCTTTCGACCCGCCGAACCGTTAGCATGCAGAATTCACTCCGGCCTGCTTAAGCCGGGTAGACCATATAGACCCCGAGCCAGAGCCTCAGAGCGACAGCGATCTGAACTGCAACTCTGCCCTCTGACGCTCTTGAAGTTCTGAAGTAACATGGCCCGCAACTGCATTTCCATCAAAGGCGCCCGCGAACACAACCTGCGCGGCGTGAACATCGACATCCCCCGCGACAAGCTCGTCGTCATCACCGGCATGAGCGGCAGCGGCAAGAGCAGCCTCGCCTTCGACACCATTTACGCCGAGGGCCAGCGCAAATATGTTGAAAGCCTTTCCGCCTACGCCCGGCAGTTCCTTGAGCAGATGCAGAAGCCCGACCTCGAGGAAATCGAAGGCCTCCCCCCCACCATCGCCATCGAACAACGCTCCGCCAGCCACAACCCTCGCTCCACCGTCGCCACCACCACCGAAATTTACGATTACCTCCGCCTGCTTTACGCCCGCGCCGGCCAACCGCGTTGCTGGCACACTACCAAAAAAGGCAAAGTGTGCGGCAAGGAAATCGCCAGCCAGTCCGCCACGCAAATCGTTGAAACCATCATGGCCATGCCACAGGGCACGAAGCTGATGGTGCTCGCACCGCTGATCCGCGGAAAAAAAGGCGAGCATCGCGATGTGCTCGAATCGATTCAACGGCAAGGCTTCGTCCGCGCCCGCATCAATGGTGAAGTGGTCGACCTGCGTCATGCGCCGGAATTGAACAAGCGTAAGGCGCACACCATTGAAGCGGTGGTCGATCGCATCATCGTGAAACCGGAGATCCGTTCGCGCCTGGCCGACTCCGTGGAAATTTCACTCAAACTTTCCGACGGCCTGGTCATCATCACCGCGATGGACGAGTCCGTTTCCAACGGCAAAGAAAACTGGGTCGATCATCCGTTCAGTGAAAAATACGCTTGTCCCGATCACCCCGAATATTCGCTGGAAGAACTCGCCCCGCGCCTGTTCAGTTTCAACAGTCCCTACGGTGCGTGCCCGGCATGCGATGGCCTGGGCACCATCATGGAATTCGATGAACAACTCATCGTGCCCGACACCGCGGTGACGTTGGACGACGGCGCGATCGACGCCTGGCGACGTCACGGCAAGCGGATGAACATTTATTACAACCGCCTCATCCGCACGTTCTGCCGCGACTTCGACTGCAAGGCCGATGCGCCGTACAAGGAACTTCCCGCCGCCGCCCGCCGCATCCTCATGCACGGCACGCTCGCGAAAGATGAATCGAAATACGGATCGCACTTCGAAGGTGTCATCCCCAACCTGCAACGCCGCTGGGACAACACCGACAGCGAATACGTCAAACAACGCCTGCACGCTTACCTTTCTGAAGCACCTTGCGAAAAGTGCAACGGCGCACGCTTGCGACCTGAAGCGCTGAATGTGTTCCTCGAATCCGCCGGCAAAGCGCACAATATCTACGACGTGGTGAAGATGACCATCGGCAACGCCATCGGCTTCTTCGAACAACTCGAATTGAACACCGAACAAACGTTCATCGCCGAGCCCATCGTGAAGGAACTGAAAGCGCGGCTCGGGTTCATGGCCAACGTCGGGCTGGATTACCTCACGCTCGACCGACGCACCGGCACGCTCTCCGGCGGTGAAGCGCAGCGCATCCGTCTGGCCACGCAGGTCGGCAGCGGATTGGTCGGTTGCTGCTACGTGCTCGATGAACCCACCATCGGCCTGCACCAACGCGATAACGAACGACTCATCCGCACCCTGCGCCATCTCACCGACAT
>JANQFT010000326.1 GCA_028277685.1 Phycisphaeraceae bacterium | reverse complement strand
ACTCGACGCTGTGGACCGAAGATTTCGCCGATCCCAAGTTCATCAGGAAACTCGATAAGTGGCTGACCACCGGTAAGGTGACGCACCCCACGCGTCACGTGACGTCGCTCAGCAAGGCGAAGGTTCCCGCTGCCGAACGCAAGTTGGGTGAAGCGCTGGCGGCGGAACTGCAACAGAACAAGGCGATCATGGGTGTGTTCGACGAAGGCTGCATGGGCATGTTCAACGCGATCATCCCCGATCACCTGCTCAGCCCGACCGGTGTGTTCAAGGAACGTCTCAGTCAGTCCGCGCTCTACTACGCCGCCACGCAGGTGTCTGATCGTGAAGCCCAGCAGGTGTACACGTGGTACATCGACAAGGGCATGAAGTTCGACCTTGGCAAGAAGGAAGAAACCGATCTGACCAAGCAGCAGATTCTGATGCAGTGCAAGACGTATATCGCTGCCCTGCGCATCGCGGATGAATTTGGTTGCGACACCATCGGGATCCAATACCAGCAAGGTTTGAAGGACTGTCTGCCCGCGTCAGACTTGGTGGAAGGCACATTGAATGATTCGGTGCGTCCGCCGGTGGTGGATGCGAACGACAAGAAGCGCGTGCTTTACAAGGGCCAACCGCTGCCGCACTTCAACGAAGTGGATGAATGCGCGGGCCTCGATGGTCTGATGACCTATCGCGTGCATAAGGCGATGGGCCAACCGGTTGAGAACACGCTGCACGACCTGCGCTGGGGCGACTGGGATGAATCCGGCACCACCGATGAATACGTCTGGGTGTTCGAAATCAGCGGCAGTGCACCGCCGAGTCATTTCATTAAAGGTTGGGCTGGCGCGACCGGTGAACGTCAACCAGCGATGTACTTTCGTTTGGGTGGGTCGACGATCAAGGGCATCAGTAAGCCCGGCGAGATCGTGTGGAGCCGTGTGTACATCGAGAACGATCAGTTGAACATGGATCTTGGTCGTGCCGGCGTGGTGAAGTTGCCGTTGGAAGAAACGCAACGCCGTTGGGACAGCACCACGCCGCAGTGGCCGATCATGCACGCGGTGACGTATGGCGTGAGCCGCGACCAGATGATGGCGCAGCATAAGTCGAACCACATTCAGGTTGCCTACGCGAAGACCGCGCAGGCGGCGGATAAGTGCATGTTCGCCAAAGCCGCGATGGCCAGGGCACTCGGCATGAAAGTAAACCTGTGCGGCACCAACGCCACAAGAAAGAAGTGGGGTTGATTCCACTCAACATCTTTGCTCATTTACCCGCGAAGCCGCGAGTGGCAGAAGCCGCTTGCGGCTTCGCGTCTTCTTACGTAGACTTCCGTAGTCATGCCTCCCCTCGTGATCGCGCATCACCTGATCTGGACGGCATACGGGTGGTGGTTACCGAATGATCCCCGTGGCAGCATGTCGCATGTCATCCGATCGGATGTGATCGGTGCGTTGGGTGAACTGCATCACGGAAGGAAGAAGGTGCAGCCGACGTCGCGCGAAATTCGCGAGTTCTATCGCGAAGCTGACAAGCGGCTTCGGCATGAATTAATGACGATGAATGAAACTCAACGTGATGAGGTCGCCGCTGCGTTGGGTGATGTGGTTGCCGAGCAGCGTTACACCGTTTATGCGTGTGCCGTGATGTCCGATCACGTCCACATGGTGATCCGCAAGCACAAACATCCGGCGGAAGACATGATCGCCCATTTCCAGGAAGCAAGCCGCTCGCGGCTTCGCGCTGAAAGACACCGCCCGATGGATCACCCCGTCTGGGGTGGTTGTGGTTACAAAGTATTCCTCGATCACCCGGAGGATGTGCACCGCACGATCAAGTATGTTGAGGACAATCCCATCAAGGGCAGACTACCCAAGCAGCAGTGGGCGTTTGTGAAGCATTATGACAATTGGCCGTTGCACGTTGGGCACAGTCCAAATTCTCCGTATGCAACGGCGCTGAAAGCGGTGGGAAGGTATCCGTAGGTACGCGAAGCTGCGTGTGATCGCGCGAAGCCGCAAGCGGTTATACCTGACCGCCTTGAAACTGCACCTGGTCGCCATCGATCAGCGCAATGTAGCATTCGATGCTGACATTCGGGCACACATCACGCACCACGTGTACAGCCATGGCCAGATCATCCGCCTGACGCTGCTGTTGCTCCGGGCCAGCGGGATAACCAAGTTTATGGGAGTAGCAACCGCAGTCTTCGTGCATGATGAGGATCACGCGGTTGAGGTTGTGTGCCTCGACCATGAACTTGATCTGCTCCAGCAGCGAAGCGCCGTCCGCTTCCACGCCGGGGTGGTCGGCCAGGTAGGCAGGCCCGCCGGGAATCACGATGCGATCGCAGCAGGTCAACCCGAGTGACTGCGTGACGAACTCATCAAAATGATCAGCGAACCGACCATCACTGCAGTAGACTGCCACACCCTGCGAGGGCTGATTCTCGAATACCGATTCGCACACAAACGCATTACCCATGAAATGACTCCACCAAAGGGTTGACCGCAACATATCGCATCGCGGAGCCCTTTGCCACCAGTCATATCATGATGTGGGTAACTCATACTCCCCGGCGATGAACTTGCTTGCGTCCAACATCGGCATCGTCTCGGCGATGAAGGCATCCTCATCATCCGGCAGTTCGTCGATCGTCATCTGCATCATGTCCAGCCAGGGCAGTTCGCGCTCGGCGATTTTCAACTCTCCGATGGCGTGGGCTTCGCGAAGCAGTGCCACCGCTTCATTCGCCACTGCTTTGCCAGCGGCATAGTCACCGTCTGCATTCACGATCGTATTGGCCAGCCGCAACGCACTGGAGGGGGTAATCATGTAGGCCTGCGCGTCGAGTGCGGCATCCGAAGCGACCAACCACTTGCGCAGTTGGCGTTTGCCATCATCACCGTCGCCCGCCGCCTGATTCATCAGGCGACAGTCGTACGCCAAGCCTTCCATGCTGCAGACGGGTGCCATTGCGCCGAGCAGTTTAACATTCTGTACCGATTCATTTGACCACGTGTCACATGCTGCTGCCGCGACGTTGCCCACCGGCGACAGGTGCGCACAGGCTGCGGTTTTGCCTTCGTTCGCCATCGGGTAACCAGTGATGGCTTTAAGGATGATGTTCTCGTAGCCGCAGTCTTTACCCGGGCCGACGGCACCGCATTCATAAGCGACCAATGAACGCACCGCCGTGATCGCACGCACCACCGCAGCAAACACACGCGGAATCATGTTCTGTTCCGCCAGCACCATCGCGGTGTTGCCGAAACCACATGCGGTGTCACCGGCGCAATGGACGTTGTGCTTCCTGGCAATCTCATCAAGTTTCGACCACAGGAATCGCATGTCGCGACAGCCCATGATGCATAACGAAAAGATCACGCCGCGCAGATCGCCCATGGTGAGCGCTTCATCGTGAATCTCCTTGCCGCCGACCGATTCGATGCTGAGCAGTTCAGCGCCTGCCACGGATGATCGATCGAACAGTTCCACCATGTTGTCCCACCAGTATCCGCTGCGCATGATGGGTGGGCGTTCGAATTCTCGGTTGTCATTGGGCGTCATGCGCAACACTCCCGAAAGTTGATGCTTGGCTGACGCATTCTCCAACGCTTCCAGCAGTACATCCACCACGGCCATGCCCCAGTCGGGGTGTTCAGTCATGGGGGGAACGGTTTCAAATTCCACGATGATGCCCGGCACCTCCAGTTGCACTGCGCGGTCGAGCACACCGGTGACCATCGAGCGGTAATCGTTTACTACCTTCTTCATGGTCGATGCTTCGACGGTCATGGTGTCGAGGGTGAAATTGATTTCGGGGATCACTTCGCCGCCACCGATGACCAGGCCGCGCCGGGTGGTCAGCGGTTTGGGGCATGAGCCGAACAGCAGGTCGTCGACGTTGTCGATGGCAAGTTTGGTGAAGCGGGGCATCGTAATTCTCCAACGGGATTGATTGGTCGCACGCTTGTCCACCACATCGCTGCGAACAATAGACACCATGCCGGCGGGAAAGTCCCTAGCTGATTCCGCTGGAAAACTGACTGTTTTGGTCGATACGTTTCGCGCCGTGTCGCGCTCCTGCACCACATGGTTACAAACCGGCACAATCGTGTTGGTTTGCATCATGCCGTTGATAACGCACGCTACGCCTTCTGGTTCAGCAGGTGATACTCGAACGCGTCGATCAACGCCTGCCATGAAGCTTCGACGATGTTTTCGCTGACGCCGACGGTGGAGAAGTAGACATCCGCCTTGTCTGGATCGGCGATGGCGAAGTCGATCACCACGCGCACCTTCGCGGCAGTTTCATCAGCGGCGTTGACCACGCGTACTTTGAAGTCGCGCAGATGAATGTCGTGAAGCGGCGCGTAGTGTGAGGCGAGGCACTTGCGGAGCGCACCGTCCAGCGCGTTCACCGGGCCATCGCCTTCCGCCACATGATGCTCGACGGCATCACCCACGCGCAGCTTCACGCTGGCCTCCGTCACGGGTTCGGCTGAATCGGTCTTCAGAATCACGCAGCGATAGTGATCGAGTTGCCAGTAGTCTTTGCGCAATCCAAGCTCACTGCGCAACAGTAACTCAAAACTGGCGTTGGCTGCTTCGAACTGATAGCCGGCGTTTTCCAGTTCCTGTACGCGCTCCAGCACACGGCGCTGTACCTGTTTATCGTCCGCCGCATCGAATTTCGTACCGAGCAGGGCTGCCACGTTGGAGACGCCCGACAATTCACTGACCAACACGCGACGCGAATTGCCGACCGTTTCCGGCTCGATGTGTTCGTAACTCCGCGCCAAGCGGTTTACCGCATGCACGTGCATGCCACCCTTGTGGGCGAATGCGGCCGGCCCCACGTAGGGTTGCCCCGCCTGGATATTCATGTTCGCCAATTCGTACACGAA
>JANQFT010000235.1 GCA_028277685.1 Phycisphaeraceae bacterium | reverse complement strand
CCGCAACACAACAGCACGGTGGGGCGCGGTGCGTTGGGCGATTCATTCGGCGTGTAGAGCAAAGCGGTGCAGGCCGCGTTGGACCAACTGGTCGCGGTGAGATGTTGGATGGTGATGTCGCCTGCTTCGTGCTCGCGCCTCGCATTCACGGTGATGGTCGGCACATGGTCGTCGGTGATGCCAAGCGACTCGGCCACGATGCGGTGAATGGCAGCGCGATCGTTGGGCTGCGTAGGTTCCCATCTCGGCAGGTTCGCAGCAGTCTGGTCATAGCGCCGTTGGTAATCGTCCAGCAGCGCATGCGCAACATGGAGTGAATCAGCGTGGCTCATCGTAAACACTCGATCAGATCATCGGCTCAGCACGTTGGCACAGTTGGATGGCAATGCCCCACGGATCGCGCAGCATGGCGAGGGTATCGCCGCTGGGTGGTGTATCGATCTCACCTTCAGCGGTGGCGCCCGCGGCAAGTAATCGTTCGCGATCGGCCATTACGTCATCCGACACGAACGCCAGATGCAACACCAACGGATGCACGGCAGCGTAATCAGGAACCGGCGCCGCATCGTTACGGTAGATTTCGATCATCACTGTGCCGGCTGAATCGGCAAGGAAATACGCGTGAACAGGCGGCCCACTGGTGCGCTGCACAGTGAAACCAAGGTGCTCGACATACCACGCGGCCATGGCGACGGGATCGGGAACGTTCAGGGCAGTGTGTTCGATCTTCATACAGATGATTCCTGCGATTGGATGATCAGTTGGAGGACGCCGGCAACATCTTCCTTGCGATCACCACGATACCAATGTTCCCACTTGCCGTACTCCGCGGTGGTACGCAACTGCAGAATGTGTTCCAGTTCAGCGATGGCCTGGTCGAGGACGGAACGATCATCAAACGCCCGCATGACTGCCGCTGTCGCCCGGCTGAAACCACGCAGGATGATCGCCTGCACCTTCAGGTTCGCCATGCGGAAGCCTTGTTCACGTTGGGGGATGTCGGCATGATCAAACGCCTGCACGATGGCATCGAACTGCTCAGCCGACTCGTCGAGCTTGGCCGGCAACGAAGATGGATCATCCATGCCATACGCCTCACGGCAGTACTTCTCGAAGGGGGAGAATGTGTCGCCCTTGATCACCATCTTTGAGCCGTAGCGAATCATCTCCCAGAGGCAGCCATCTTTGAGGTAACCATCGGATGTGACATCGACGAACGCATCCAGCAGATCGCGATACAGCGGAGCCAGCTTCCCGGCGAAGTGGTTGATGTGGCGATCGGGATCGTAATTCTCAAGATCGTTCATGCAGGCCATGGCAGCCTCGATGCCGAGCACGTGCTCACGCACGTTGGCCACATTGACGATGGCGTAGTGCGTATCGCCCTTGGCGGCCATACGGTCGAACTCGCGTTTGAGTTTGGCCGGGCGCGTGCCCTGGGTAAGGTGCGGCCCACGACTCCAGAAGGCCACATGGTAGTAAGCGCCGTAGTTCGTGTGAGGATCGCGCGGTGTCTGGTCGAAGTCGGCCTGCATGGTTTCGGTCGGACCGTGATCAGCGAAGATCACAGCCACCTCATCGGGGATGCTCAGTGCACCCTGCGCCATCAATTTTGCACCTTCCAACCAGAGCGTGGTGGTCGCCGGGGGCGTCGGACGGGTATCGATCTGGCGGATGATGTCCAACTGATCGCGCATGGCCTGGTTGATGAAATCACCTGCGTTTTCCTCGGTGATCCCTTCAATGTGATGCCAGGCCGGGCGATCGCCTTTACCACGCAGGCCAAGTTGCCAGATGACCTGCTCGCCGGCGATCTCCCACCACCGGGCGGCGTGGGCATGCCAGCATTCACGTACCTTGTCCGGCTCGGTGAAGTATTCGAATGTGCGATCTTCACCGCGGGCCTGCCAGTAGTTCTCGAACCCGAAGTGACTGACACCCAATGCCTCGATGTGATGCTGGGTGACGTACAACCCGCGCTTGACGCATTGTTCAACGAGCGTCGCTTCGGGAGGATTCATGATATCGCAGAACGATGCGGGAATGATCATGTTCCCACCGGTGCGCAGCAGGGCTTCGCAGACGCGATCGATGATCTGCGGATGCACAACCTTGGCATAGAACGGATATCGAATGAAGCGATCGCCGGTATCGGTGCGCCATTCGGTCAGCAGGTCTTCATCGTTCACAAACCAGCCGCGGAAGCGGAATGTTGCGGGTGTGGATGTGATGATCTGGGGTGCAAGTTCGATCACTTCGCGCGGCTCGGGCAGTACATCCTTCCAGTACCACAGCGGGTCGACACCAAGCATGCGTTCGGCGAACTGGTAGATGCCGAACACTGCACCAAGGGTATCACTGCCGGTGATGGCGATGCGATCTTCCTGCACGTCAATACGCCACGCCTCTGCGTCACCCAGCGCAGGATCGAGCGCAATGCGAATTGCACCTTCGCTGCTCAGTTGCCCGGGGACACCAAGAACATGATGCAAGTCATTCGCCAGGTCAGCCGCGGCCAAAGCAACGGCTTGGGGCAGATCGCAGCACACAATATGAACTTTACCAGTCAGTTGCACAGCATAAACTCCTGCTTATTCACCACGCTGCTTGATCACCTTGCACGGCACGCCTGCGGCTATGCTGTAAGGGGGAATGTCTTTCGTTACCACCGAGCCAGCGCCGATCACGCTGCCTTGGCCGATGGTCACACCAGCCAACACGTTGACACGTGCACCGAGCCATACGTCATCTTCAATGGTGATGGGTGCGGGGTCGATGCCCTGGCCATGAATGGTTTGCTCGGGGTCGGTAAAACGGTGGTTGGCGGCCACCATCACACAGTGCGATGCAATGCGCACTTTGTTGCCGATGGTGATGATGCCTTCGGTACAATCGGGATCGCCGTATCCCACGATGTTGCCATATGCCTGCACACTGCATTCGTCCCCGATGCGCACGTTACCTTGAATAAGCGCGCCCAACGCGATGCTGCATTGCTCGCCGATGATGATTCTGCCGCTTCGTGGGTAGACGCGTGCTTCGGGGTGTATCTGGCAACTTCGGGCGATGGTGGCGTTAGGATGGCGCGTGGCCAGTTTGTAGCCGAGCCACAACGACAGCCGCCGACCCAGCGTATCCGCTTTGGTGGTGCTGAGGCTGCGCTCCAGCCAGTTGATAAGCACACTCACCGGTTCAGCCTTCCAAAGACCATGTGTTGCCGCATGCGATTTGCCATGTACGGTCGTCGCCGATCAATTGCAGCGTATCATCGCTTACCTTCAACGACCATGTCGACTTACCACCGGGCGCTTCCAGGACGATGGCATCTTCATCGGTGTGCAGATGCCATCCCGCCACGCTGCCTGCGTGATCCATCGCGATCGCATGCACCACCGTGCGTTGGGTGGCAGCTTCATGTTCGCGCCAGCGCATCAACATGCCGCTGCCCGGCGCGTTCTCACCGAGCGATGCGGGCAAGGGGTGATACGCATCGTGCACCATGCTGTACACCGGGCCTTGCATATTGCTCTGGCCAAGATGAAACAGTTTCATGCCGGCTTCGCCTCGCCGCGCGACCAAACGATCCGGGCGAACCAATTTCAGGTCCAACTGTTGATCGCGGTTATTCAACAGCCAGTGCCACGTGGTCCACGAAGGCACGCTGCTTGCGATGCGATCAACTACGAACAGCACGTGGCTGCCGCACAACAACCATGTGCGGGCGAACTGTTCGATGGCTGGGCCATACAAACCCGCAGCATCACTGGCGATCACGCGCAGCGGGCCATCTTCTGCAACCAGCAAGCGACGAGCGCCACGGTCGAGCGGCGGCGTGGGACCATCAGGCTGACAGGTGCGTCGGCCGGTGCTCTTCTGGTCGAGCATGGCCATGCGCAGCGCATCTTCCTGTCGCAGATCATCTGGTGCTTCTTCCACCTGAAACGTGCAGGTGTTGTGCGTCTGCGAGGAAGCTTCCAACCCACGCGTCAGGTTGCGGTAACAACTGTGCCCCGGATCAACCAGAAGG
>JANQFT010000548.1 GCA_028277685.1 Phycisphaeraceae bacterium | reverse complement strand
CCATTCACCGCGGTCTGACACAACTCATCTACATAATGCAGACCCCAGACGTGTTGTTTGAGCACCTGGTCACTGCCGTTGCGGGTTTCGATGAGTTGTTGGCCGTCGTAGTAGTAGTGGTAGGTCGCGTCGAGGTCGGCGGAGTTTTTCACTTGTTTGATGATGCGGCGGCCGAGGCCGTCGTAAGTGACGGTTTGCACGACGGAGCCGGATTCGAACGGTTCGTCGGCGGTGCCATCACCATCACCGTCGGCGGTCGGGCCGTCGTCGTAGGCTTTGGTAATTTTCACCAGCCGGTTCCACGCATCGTAGGTGTAGGCGTACATGCCGTCGTAGGTCAGGTTCCCCGCGGCGTCGTGGGTGAAGGTATGTTCGACGTAGCTGCCGCTGTCGCGGGTGAAGTCGTCGATGTGTTCGACGGTTTCATAAGTACCATCACTATCACGATCGGTGCGGACGGTCAGGTCGTCCACGCAGGGAATCCCGTTGCGGGTCTGGAAGCCCAGCATCCCCCCTTCAAGATCGAACTTCGGCGACGAGCCGCGCGTATCGTAACAAAGCGTCGCACCAGACCAGTCCGTAGGCTCGCTCGCCTGCTGGATGCCGTACATCCAAACATCCACACCGTCGCTGGTCAGTTGAATCCAGATCGGATCACTGGGGGTGGCACCAGGCGGCACGGCAGAGACGTTGGCGTTACTGGGAATGCTGTGGCCTAGTTGACCATCCGAGCCGGTGGGCAGGCTGAGGCCCGTCGTGTTGTTGTACCAGAATTTGACGCTGTCGCCGATGTACTGGCTGGTGCGATTGAAGAGCACGCTCAGGTAGGCATTGTTGAGGATATGAGTGCTGACGTTGAAGGTGAGCCGGAAAGATTTGACCCGCACCCCTTTGAGGATGATCGGCCCGGCATGAATGCTCATCGACTGCATCAGGCGATCGGTGTAGTAACTCGCCCGGCCGGCGTTGATCCACTGTCCCGCCAGTTCGACGTTGTAGCCATCGGCGTAAATGTAATATTCATTGAAGGTGACACCGGGCACATCGCATTCGGCGTAGATGCCGATCGCACCCGAAGGCACGCCATCGGGGAAGATGTAGTTGGGTGGGCTGAAGCCGGACCGCTCGGGGCCGTAATGCGCGCTGACGCCGATTTCAACGCCTGCGTTGACCGTGTAGTTTTGGCCGTGATACGTGCCGGGCGCGATCGACCCGTTAAGCATGTGATAGACTTCAATTTTGTCGTTGGCCAAGTCAACCACCCGCAGCCAGTAGTCATTTTCAGATTGATAACCGAACACGATGCCAGCCTTGCCACTGGTCGCCCCCGCGGGGAACTTCACTTTCACCACACCGTTGAAGGGACCCATGCCCTGCCCGCCGGTGATGAAGATTTTGCCATCGGTGCCGAGGCTGGTGACATGCAGGTGACCGGCAGTGGACGAGTTGATGTCGAACTGGTCGCCATCCTCCGCCTGAATTGCCCACCCGGCTTCACTGGCCTGATCCACGAACGTATCCTTCATCGGAGAGCGTGATTCGGTATAGGCCAACTGTTGACCGTACTCGTTGGCCGCACTGATTTCCTCGGCGGGATGCTTGGTCCACGCGTTGTCACCGGAAGTCAGTTGATTGCCCACCGCATCGAGGGTGAACTGGTCGCGCACCAGGCGCCAATGGTCGGCCACGCCGTTCATTTCGCCGGTACCGTCCACGGTCTTCATGCCTGCTTTGTAGCTGGTCAGGCGGTGGAGGTTGTCATAGGTGTAGTGCTCAGACTTGCCGGTGTGGACCTGTCGGTTGGCGTAAAGACGATTGCTCGCTCGGTCGTAGCCGTGTTGGATGTGGAAGACCGAATCTGGGGCCGTCTGCGTGCCCAACAGGTCCCCGTTACTATCGGCCCTGCCCCAGTGATGGACCGCCACGCGACCAAAGCGATCGAAGCGGTTCAGGGAATCATCTTTCCACTTGCTCTCACCCGTATCCCATTTCCAGTTCGACAGCGCCACACCCGCGCCCGGGTAGGTCTTCTTCAGAGGTACACCGGAACCGAGGTGGTCATACGTGACGATGCGGGAATCACCCAAGTCCAGACTTCCGGGGGTGGTGCCATCGTCTTCGGCCAGGCTGATGACGCGGGAGATGGCGTTGCTGATACTAATGGTGTTACCGTAATCGTAGTGGACGATGCGCCCGTTCGGATATGTGGTTTTGTTTTTTCGGCGGGCGGTGGTGAACACGTTAACGCCAATATCATCGTAGGCGTAGGTGATCGTGTGCGTCTTGGTGATGCTGTCCTTGGAGTAATACTGTTCTTCGGATGTCACTTGCCCAAGGCCATTATAAGTATAGGTAACCCTGCTCTGAGTCGCCGCGTTGAAGTCCACCGCTTGGACGATCCGGAGTTGGCCCAACTTGGTGTAGGTGTACGTCACGATGTCGTCACCCGCGACGTTGATATCACCGACGGCCTGGCTAAAACGCGTGCCATCGTCGTTGTAGGTATAGGTCAGCACCACACCGCGTTGGTCGGTGCGAGTGTGCAGCGAGCCGTCAGCAAAGTAAGTGAGCGTGACTGCATCAGTCGCGCCACCATTCAAGCCGTCAGTCACTTGAGACCGATTCGTCCAGCCCGCATCCGCCACCGCGTCAGGATACACCATGGCACGCAGTACGTTGTTTGACTTCACTGGGTCAGGGTTGTTGGATTGCTCGATAGCATAGACATAGTACGTGGTTTGATCGTTCGCCGTGCCTTCCAGGTCGGCCGTCTGCTCGATGATCTGGCCCGCAGCGTTGTACTTGTAGAGCGTGATGCGATCTTCGTCGGGTACTGTATCCAACGGCGCGCCGTCCACGTTGTTCTCAATCATCTCACGAGTGCGGCCCAGCGCGTCATACTCACTCTGAGTGACAATGCCTTCGTTATCAGTGGTCTTCCAGAGACGCCCCGCTGAGTCGTACTCCGTCTTGACCACGATGTAGTCATCCGATGTATTCGGCTCAGGTGGTGTGCCTGGACGTGTGAAGGGATCACCACCGTTCGTCCCGTAGTCTACCGTATGAGTTGGACGATGCGCATCGTCATACCACGTGGCGGTGTAGGTCACACGCGACTGATCCGCAGCGGCAGCAGAGAGCAACCCTGTGGCTGTAGCGTCAGGTGTGCGATCATACGTCGTCGTCTGAATCACGTTCCCCGTCGCGTCATACGTGTACACCATCTCCGTGAGAACCGTGTCACCGGCAAACGTCGCAGGATCATCGTCACCTTGACTACTACCTTCAGTGCTGGCGAATCCCGTGCGTAGCACACGGCCTATCGAATCGTACGCCGTCTTGGTAAACCCTTGGCCAGCCTTCTCGGTCCTGATCTGACGACCTGCATCGTCATAGAAATATTGTGTACGCAGGTAGTTCCAGTTGGCTATGGCTGTAGCAGAGTTTGCGGCATACCGGCGTGTCTCACTGACACGACCGATGGTGTCATAGACGGTTTCAGCTTTTGCCAGCACCTTCGTTGGGTCGGCTGTGTCGATTTGGCCATTGGCAAGCGTGAAGGTCAGCGTTTGACGCCCCTCAACATCGTATTCTTGCTTGACCCAAGGTCCAGCCTGTGGCTTCGACCAAGTATGACGAAGCGCGTTACCGCTCAACTGCTCGTAGCCGACTTCGATATCTGTGTGAGTGTAATCGGCAGACCCATCATCCAAGTTTGTATCCGCCGGGGCGGAGCTGATGGGACGAATACGGTAGCTGCGCGTGACGTAAGAACGCGGATCACCCGTACCGTTACCGTTGGTGTCGTAGTAATTCTTCGACACCATCACCATGTTGTTCGGACCAAACGGTCCCTCGGGATCGTCACTGGTGGCTCCGGTGGCATCCGTGCCGCGCCAGATCGAATCAACTCTCCCATCGGCACGATACTTCGTGATCGTGATGTCACCCATCCCGTCCACGCTCTTCCACTGACGACCAAGCGTGTCGTACGCCTGGGTGGTGATGTAGTATTCACCCGCCTCGTCAGCTGGGTGCCATGCATCTCCGAGATCCGTCAGCGTCAGACCGTCAAGCTTGTAGTAGCTGTGCGTCTCAATGACGTGTCCTGCCCAGTCGTACTGGTACGTCGTGCGTGTCAACTCCTCAGAAATACCTGCGATGGAGGTGGGGATCGCACCATTCCAATCCGTCCCCACCGTAGCAGCGGATGTACGCACGGTATGCCCCGAACCATTCGTCCAGGTGATCTGAATCGGACCACTCGCCTTGTTGTGCGGATAAACACGCGACTCGTTATAAAAAGCCTGACCCGCATGCGTGCCCGGGTTGTAGGTTGTGGCAAGATCGGACGCCAACACCTTGCGATACGTATAGAACGTCTTCTTACCACCCGCGTCCTCTTCCGACGTCATCCGCCCCGCCAGGTCGTACGTCGGCCTGGACAACAACTCATCCGTCCCCGCGTCAAACGTGTCGTTCGAATTCAACTCAAGCCAAGACAACTTCACACGGCCCAATGCGTCGTATTGTGTACGGGTGTCGCTATAACCTGAGGTGGGATTGCCTGCACCATCAAGCGCACTCTCGATACGCGTCGCGCGATCCATCGCGTCGTACGAGTAGTCAGTACGAAGGCCTTGCCTATCCAAAGAATAATCAATCAGGCCGCAACAGGATAGGTATGACGTCGATGTTGTAGTGCCGTCTAAGTAGGCGTATGCAGTAGCACGCAGGTCCTGGACACTCGTCCCACCGCTACCATCGGTGTCATCCAGAGCGGTCACGATGTGCTGGGAGGTCAAGCCCACCCGACCGTTGGCATCTGCATCGGCATGAGCGGGTTCGTAGTGGTAAGACTCCGACACAAGCGTGACACCATAGCTACTTACCTTGGTCACGCTCTGCGTGCCGTAAGCCACCCCGCCAGAGCCATTGGGCGTACCCGAAGTTACCGTGGTGATCTTCACGGGGAAGGTCACCAAATCCACAATCACATTGCCTGTGCTTTTAGTGTATTCCGTAATATGGCCATCCGGCCCTTCTACGCGCTTGGTATCGAACTCCACGTCAACGGAGTTTTCCTGCTTGCCTTCCTGCCAGGTCCAGGTCTTGCTGATTTGGTGGCCATCGGTGTTGGTGCCGTTGATCAAGCTCGTAATGAAGCCGTTGGTGGAACCGTATGCGTTTTCCGGGTCCGTTGTTGCACACGTAACGTTCCACACCTCATCACAATCCGTCACTGACGAAGTACTACGATGCAGGCGATAGCGATACGACACGGGAACCGTCGCCGCTGTCACTACCGTGCGTTCGACCAGGATGCTTTCACCACCCACATCAACCGACAGGCTCTGGTACGCTGTCAGTACATTCGCATCGGCCAATTGCTGAATCGTCAGTGCCGGGTTATACAGATTGCCGTTCAGCGGCGTGATCTGCCAATCCTCAAGGTTCGGACTGGTCACGCTTTGGGTGACCTGCCAGGAACCATCTGCGCGGATCGCCGCATTCATCTTGCCGTAGTTGTCAATGTCCGCATCATCGACGTGGTAGGTCCACCGGGTGGTCTCCGCTGCGGTGATGGCGCCACTGCCGTCCACCTCCGTCGCCACATCCTGCTGGGTCATCACGTCGCCCCAGCCGTAGTTCACGAAGGTGGAGACCTTCTTGCTCAGGATCGTGTTGCCGTCCGGTGTCTTGCTCGTGCGCGTGATGATCTTGCCGGTGGGCGAAGTGGTAGTTTCCTCTTTAACAATCTCGAATGATTCGTAGACTGGCGAACCACTCACCACGGTTCCCTTCTTCATCCCCCAGGCCAGTTCGGTGTCGTCCCATTCGTAGTAAGTAACGTTGCCGGCTTCGCCAGGATTCGTCGGCTCCGCTGCCGCGGGATTTTTCGCATCCTCATAAATGTATAATTGCTTGCCGTCCACATCCCCGCGCTTCACCGTGAAACGCTTGTACCACGCGGTGCTCGTGAAGGTGCGCAGCCCGCTTGAACCGGAATAGGAAGCCGGATCGAAGAAACGAACCACGTATTCCTGATCCGTCGTAATCTGCTCAATGTCGCAAAGCCCCAGCGGCATGACGTACTGCGTCACCGCATGACCACTGCGCGTGCCCGTCTCGGTCGGAACTTCCGCCCACGATGTCGCGGAATCGTCATACAGCGTCGCCTCCAGCAGGTCCTTCGACCCGATCGACGCCGTGGGCGCATCAACCCGCAGGTACAACATCCCCGCGATCACTTCATCATCAAATGCGCCCAACGACAGATCCCAACTGACACATTCATTCTTCGTCTCGGAATTACCCGCATTCCCGCAAGCCGCGCATACATCGCACTTCTTCGGTTTGTCGCCGGTCAGGTCGAAGTGAGGCGTTAAAAGGGCGATTCTAAGAATCTTTGAGTCGTATTCACCGCGATAATGTTTTTCTCGGTAAGGTGGCGGCGTGCTCTCAGGCTCGACATCTTCGTATACATGTGGCCATTCCGGAGGAACTGCTGTGGACAGTCCCAATACAGGTGATAACCAGACCTTATCCTCTCCTGTGATTTGCGCAAACTCATGCCATTTACTGTCAACGGCGATACTAGTGCCTAGGTTATCTCCCAAGTTTTTCGTCGCGTACGTTCCGTCGCTCTGAAGAGCATAGCTATGAATACTACACCATATGCCAATGGTGTCACGCGCCGACGATGCTGCGGAAGGGCCATAGAACCACTTATGAGCGCGCCGCTGTGCCCATGCGTCATTTGCATGCGCCCACTGCCACTGGTTAGTCCATCCCTGATCCCAAATATCGTGATAGGTATTGTAGAAGTAGGTGAAACACAGCGTATCAGGATCACTATCAAAATAGAATGGGTCTGTATCAGGGTTGAATATATCCGGCCAGTATGACCACTGTGTCTCTATCTCTGTGTAATACTCACCCAGACTGTTTGGCTCTTGGTCAAAAGACGTCCATGCATGGGCACTTTGCCATACCATATGCCCCTCTGGATTGACTGATTCAACGGTACTGTTGGGGTCAACGTTTTGCCACACGTCGGGGGCAGCTGTTTGTTTCAGCCGCTGCAGATCACGTAGCAGCATCTCGGCGCGCTCCAGGAGTGCATCCCGGCTCGCTTTTCTTTTGTCCTCGTCGTCGTTCCAAGTCGCAACCTTGTCGCGCCAGGCAATCGACTCGATCTTGGCCAAACCAAGCAGCCACATACGGCGTGCCAGTTCGTCCCCAGTGGTGTTCTTGGGATCTTCAAGTTTCAGGTCGCCGACACTGTCGATTTCATGTGCGTAGTTATCGTAGCCGCATTCCAGTGGATTACCATTTCCGTCCTTAGGCTCCACATACCAACCAGCCCAGAGCAGGCCATTGGTCGTTCCGCCTTGCCACGGCACTGTCTCAAAGAATGGTTTTGCCAAGTGATCGTAGAAGATGGTCATGTACCTTGAGACTGGCGGATCGCCATACACGCCATCGCCCGGCATCGTGGTCTGCATGCCCAACCTGCAGCCACCACATTCAGGGAACAGTTTGTATGCCTGTTTCTTGAACTTCCAGCGCGCATTGAATTCGCGCATGAGTTGTTCGATGGGCGGCAGGCCGAGTTCGCTGGCGGTGGGTTCTTTCGGGGTCGTATCATCCCCCGCGCGTGTGATGGGTGCGATGGTCAGCAGCATAGTCAGTACCACCGCCGCGCTCACGATCATTCGACTGCTTGGGTTACGCATCACCGTTTGCTCCTGCCAGCCGCGACATGGCTGTGTTCTACTGCTGCGTGATCGAGTCAAGTCACTCATGTGTTGCTGCATGTTCTTACTTGGCGCGTCCGGCCGTTACGGCTTCGCTGCAGGGACGGGAAGCGCCGGCGTGGCCTGACGTTTCTTCTTTGCAGCTTCCATACGCTTGCGCATCGCTTTGATGTCCACTACCACACTGCGAATAGTGGGCGTGGCACGCACGCGCTTGCCCTCGGCATCCACCAACTGCCACATGGCGGATTGGCCGGTGCCCGTCTGCGTGGGTGTGATCGTCACGCGGTAGCGGCGACCTTCCTCTATGGCCTTCACATCTGCGATGAATGCCTGGGTCAGTGGTGTGGGTATCGCCTGCTTCTTTGCCTTCATGCGAGGGGCAGGTCGAATCATGGGTTTGATGCCTGCGATGGCGACCGGTGATTTCTGAAGAATCTCAATGTTGAGCGTTTTGGGCGCCATCGATTCACCCACGCGCCACATGAGCATGGAACGATCGACCTTCAGGATCGGTCTGGGTTTGGCCGGTTCAGGAATGGGCACGTCGCTCAGGTCGAGTTTCAGTGTGAGTTCCTGGCGCGGCTCGCGTGTAGAATCGCTGAAGACCGCGATGGTTCGGGTTAGCTTGCCACGTTCAGCTGCGATGGGGTAAGTCACCTGCAACGTATCGCCCTCACCAGGACGGTAAGTCCGTTTACCGGGGCGATTGATGCGACAGTCTTTGGGACCACGCACGGCACGGATGGTCAGAGAATAGTCCGTTTCATTGCGGAACTTGAACGCTGCGGTGACTTGCTTGGCATCGGGCTTGGCCTTGACCTGGATGGTCTGGGCTTCCCATGTCAGTTGGCCATGGCTGGCGGCGGCCAGGAACATCGGCAAGGCAACGATGAGGGCAAGTAAGTGCTTGGGAGACATGAGTCAATCCTCATTCGAGGGAATCAGTTACCAAGTGCAAGCATGCATGACGTATGCATGTGCATTGAGTTCTCACCGCTCGGTGTGCTGACTTGATTCTTCCATCACCGGCTGAACAAGTGTTGGTGCTTGGAGTTCCACCGGCACGGGGAGTACGGCTTGTTCGGCGTTGCGCACCTCTTGCATTCGGTTTTGC
>JANQFT010000135.1 GCA_028277685.1 Phycisphaeraceae bacterium | reverse complement strand
CGCCCACAACGTGGAGATTAGCGCGTACAGCAACAACGGTGTTTCACGCAGTCGTGGGTAGTATTCCAACTGCTGCCGCACGGCATCGCTTTCCGTGATGCCAAGTTGTGTGAACACCACCAGCGAAAGGATGCCGACAACCAAGCCAAAGGTGAACATGCCGATGTTGATGCGCCACGGCACCGGCCCACGCTGTTGGATGGCCGGCAGGGGCGCAGGCATCATCGTTTGCCACTGGGCGGCGGTGATGATGTACATCAACATCCACCACGCGATTTTCACCGTGACCCACACCGCACCGAGTAACACACCCAGCCGCGCAATCATGACCGCGACGTCTGAAGTGTGTGAGGGCAGCACGTCGGAGGGATCGAAGTGCACGATCATCAGAATCGTCATGGGTATGATCAACAGCCAGATCACCCCGCCGATGACCAACCCGCGTCGCCAGTGTTTGGTGAAACCGTGTCGATACATCACCGCCAGCGCGATGGTCACGGCCGCCATGGCGGTCTGCAACGCGACGACCAGCAGGCCGACCAGCAGCATGGTCAATTCAGGCATATCTGACATGCGAAGACGCTCCACCCAAAAAAGGGTGTGACGCATTGTAACGTGGTGTCGAGGCGGGGCTGTGACACCTGCACAAGAAAAACCCGCGATGCAAAATCGCGGGTCATTCTGAGAAAGTGCCCGGGACTGGAGTCGAACCAGCACGGGGTATTAAGCCCCACTAGCCCCTCAAGCTAGCGCGTCTGCCAATTCCGCCACCCGGGCAGGTGGTGGCCGACAAGTAAGGCATGATAAAACTTCCTGTCACACGCGTCCAGTGCGATTGTGTTTCTGTTTTCGTGCTCAAGCTTGTTTGCCTTTCTGCACGTTGAGCGTCACACTACCCCCATGCTTCCAGGATCTACCCAACGCATCATCATCACCGTGGCCGCGATTCTGGTGGGGCTGGCCTTCCTGTGGGTTGGCCGTTCCGCCGAGGCGGCCGACGGCAGCTACGCCGGTTCACTGCTGATGGCGGCGAGCCCCATCATCGCCATCGCGGCATTCGCCATCGTGATCACCGTGGCCATTGTTCCCGCATTGATCGCCAGTGCGACGGGGAATCCGTTGTCGGGGATTTTTGTCCTTTCTGCGGGGTTGGTGTTCGCCGCTTCCGTTGCCCGGGTGGACAACTGGATGCGCCACGTGGATCTGCCCGGTGGGTATCTCTGGTCTGCAGTGGAACTGGCTCTGTGGGCGTTGCCGATGGTGATCATCGTGCAGGCGGTGGGGCGATGGCGCGACCGATTGCGCAGTGCGCTGCCTCAGTCGATGCAACTGGCGCATCACGCTTCTCCCCCGATCGGCAAACTTCCCAAAGACAACGTACTTCTGGCCACGTTGTCGATCACGCTGGTGTTGGTCGTGGTGGGGGCGCTGTTCCTTCAACCGCTTTCGTGGAAGCCGTTCATGCTGGCGCTGGGCGTGGCGTTGGGAATTCAACTGATCATCAGCTTTGTTGCATCACTGGTGGTGAAGCCGGATGGTGAAAAGAAGATTCCGTTCACCGCCATGCTCGGCGGGGTGGTATGCACCGCGGTGGGAGCGGGTGTCTTGCTCCTGTTGCTGCGCAGTGTGCAGACGCCGCAGGTGATTGCTGCAATCGTAGCCGCCTTCATGTTCGGCAGCCTCGCGGCCAATCAACTGTTCCCTCGTACGCCGATGATCGCCATCGTGCTCAGCCCGTTTTGCGTGGGCATTGGTGCTTTCGTCATAACCCTGTTCAGTTATGAGACATCCGAGCAACTGCTCACGGCGATGCGGCACACGTTGAATCTCACCGCGGAACCCAACACAAAGCATCTGTTGAGCCTGGCCATAGCCCAGCCGATCCACTACGCCTCAGCCGGCGTGGCGGGGGTGGCGCTGGGTTTGGGCTGGTCGCAATCGATCCGCGCATCGCACCCGGCGGCAAACCCAACGCCCGAGGCAACGCCGGACACGGCATAGCTGCCCTGCGACGCGGACGCCGCAGCTGCCATTCCCCCAACCCCCATCTTTTGCTCTGTTCCCGTCGAATCCCTATCATGGCTGGGCTACGGTCCATTTGAGGTTTTCACCATGGCATCGGGCAAGCCGGACAAACCGGCCGACACACTCAGCGACGTTCAGGGACGTGCCGACCATCGCAACATCGCCATCGACAAGGTGGGCGTGAAGGACGTGGTCTACCCCATTCGCCTGCGCACCCCTGACGGTGACGAGCAGCACACCGTGGCCAACATCAACATGTACGTGGCCCTGCCGCATCACCAGAAGGGCACGCACATGAGCCGCTTTC
>JANQFT010000536.1 GCA_028277685.1 Phycisphaeraceae bacterium | reverse complement strand
CTGCGACAGTTGGCGAACGATGGTCGCATCCAGGTGCGCATGCTCACGCCGACCCCGATTCAAAGTCGCGTGCAGGCCAGCGAAGATGTCGCGAACTTCGATCTGCGTACCGTGGCCGGCCGGGCGACGTACACGTTGCAGATGGGCGCGTACAATCGAGAGTTCGGATCGGACTTTCGTCGAGCAGCAGAGCAGGCAACCGCGGAACTTCGGCGAGGCGGCGAGGAAGCGTACTTCTTCCATGGCCCGAATCAATCTATGGTGATGATCGGTACCTTTGATGCCGGTGCTGCCCAGTACAGCACCAAAGGTGTGATCGTCTACCGTGAGGATGTGCAGGAGCTTCGCAAGAAGCATCCCTACAATCTGGTTAACGGAAGGACGTATCGGGTGAAGCAGTCGAACGGGCAGTTCGTCGAGCAACCGAGCCATCTGGTGCGGATACCGAATATGTGAGCGCGGACGCGGCAAGCCATGGTACTCAATGTGGTCCGCGTTCGTGCCTCAATGCCTTTTTGCCTTTCCCCCAAGGGGTTGATTTTTTACCGGGGTGGTTTAGACTGATGGGTCTGTCGCCGATGGCGGTAAAAGGCCTACGACGTTGCGGTCGTGGCGGAATTGGCAGACGCGCTAGGTTCAGGTCCTAGTGGGGCTAATAACCCCGTGGAGGTTCGACTCCTCTCGACCGCATTGCTCGATCGCGCGATCCTCAAACCGGGGATCGCGTGTTCGTTTTGGGGAACCTGCGGCAAGCAGGACGCAATCAATCACACATGCGGAATTGGTCATGGCGAGTTTCCATAAGGGTGATCGCGTGCGGCATGCCCGCCGTCCGGAATGGGGGGAAGGCACCGTCGATGTGGCACAGACCGTCAAACACAACGGGGCGGAGGCGCAGCGGCTGGTGATCCAGTTCGCCCAGCACGGCCGGGTGACGGTGAACACCGCGTTCGCCGAGATCGTGCCCAGCAACGGCACCGCTCCGAGTGGTGCAGGCGAGGCGTGGTCGATAGACATTCCCGAAGGTTCACCAGCCGCGAAGTTGGCGGAATTACCCGAAAGCGCGACGGATCCATTATCCACGCTGAGCCGTCGACTGAACGTGACGTTGGATTTGTATCGTTTCCCGCACGATGCCAAAGGCATGATGGCCTGGGCCAGCGCCCGCACCGGCATCGCCGACCCGCTGACCACCTTCGCCCGGCATGAACTGGAACAGCATTACCAGGTGTTCTGTACCAAGCGGGAACACTACCTGCGGCAGTTGGTGGGATTGATTCAGCAGTCGGGGGAAAACGAACTGTTGACCAAGGCAGGCGAACACCCAACACCTGCCGCACGTGAAGCGGTTAAGCGTGCGGTTCAAACCGGCTGGTAATGCGCCCGGTCGCACAACTCGTCGTACAGCGTCATCGCCTGCGGATGCGAACAATCACACGGCCGGTTGCGTTGCAGGTCTTGCTCAGGAAATGAGGCATCGAGCGATGCGCCGGTGAGTTCGGCCACACGCTGCATACCATCGGGTTGCATCGCCTGTTCGTAATGGATGAACAGCCAGTTCTCATCATCCCGCGGTTGACTAAACACCCAGCGATAAGCCGAGCAAAACACTTCGAGCGCCCCGGCGTGATCGATGTCCATCGAATGCAGGTAACGCGAAGCTGCATGATGCTTCACGATGCTGGCTGCAACGGCACTGGGATGACGAAACACGCAGATGAACACTTCATCACCATGCAGATGTGGTCGCCAGATATCAAGTGTGTAGCAGAAACGCGGGTCCTTGTAGCAGAAGGGGCGTCGGGAAACCGCCTCGGTGATGCGGGTGCTGATCGGGTCATCGCAGTGCATGGTCGCACCGGGTTCCACCACGGCGAGCCACTGCTGCTTGGGTAACGGAATGCGACGAAGGATTGGGTCGGTGGTGCTCTCGGGGCGAGTTGGCACGGCGGGGCGCATGATCGCCTCATTCAGTTGGTTGATGTGACGCGATTCCCAGAACCCTTTTGGATTACAGGCACGTGGTTCGACCAGGTGTTCACCCATGTGATAACCCGCCGCGGCGAGGGAGCCGGCGATCATTGAAGTGCCACTGCGACCGGAACCAAGGATGAACACATCACGCATCACGTTCGCCCTGCATCACACCAACGGAAGTACGAAATGGCCCACACCTTACCGAGAAACGTCATGCGATTGGCAACGACCAACTCATCCAGCAGGCGCACCACATCGGGGTATTGATCGTCATGGAAAGCAACCGTTGCACCATTCACCAGATGCGGCGACCAGCCCGCAACATCTGCGGAAAGACCATCATAATGATGATCCCCGTCGAGCCAGAGCAGTCCGACGTTCCGCTGCTGCCAACCGGCAGCAACCTGCGTGGAAGGCAAGCACACTACGCGCACCTGTTCCGCCACACCGGCGTTGACCATGTTCTGGTACCGCGCTGCCTGGTCGGGCGGACCAAATGTCGCGCCGCGTTCACCGGTGAATGC
>JANQFT010000012.1 GCA_028277685.1 Phycisphaeraceae bacterium | reverse complement strand
AACGAAGGACGCTGGCCGTTCGCGTGGAATCGATTCATCAGCGTGCAGTTGTCCGATCCCGACACGTTCATGGTGAACAGTTCGCGCGTGGTGGGCATTGATGGTACGGATGGTGCCTCGGTGTCGGAAGGCTTCCGTCGTGGCCGAGCGGAGTCTTACCTGTTGCTGGAAATCATGCGCGAGCGCATCGCCGGCTGCGCTGATGCCCGTATCAAGGCGCTGGCCAGTCAACTGGGTGTACGAGAAACGCGCCGGATCGTCGGTGAATACCGTGTGAATGTGCAGGATGTGATCGACGGCGTGCGCTACGACGACACCATCGGGCTCTCATGCTATGCCTGGGACCTGCCCGATCCTCAGCGGCCAAGCGATCAACCCATGGAATCGGCGAAGTTCCGCCCACGCACCGAGGTCACTGCCATCCCCTACCGCTGTATGTTGCCCCAGCCGATTACAAACTTGATCTGCCCCGGTCGCATGATCAGCGTCGAGCGTAATGTGCTCGGCCCGCTGCGTGTGATGGCGCCATGCATGGCCATGGGCGAAGCCGCGGGCGTGGCTGCCGCACACACCGTGACGAACAACGTACCGTTCGCGCAAGTCGATATCACCGCCCTGTGCGGCACACTCATTGATACCGGTGCAATCCTTCACGTACCTGAGGACGGAGTGTCATGAACGTAACAACGATGAGCAGGCAGGATCGCGTCTTGGCAGCCATCGCCGGCAGCCCCACCGATCGCGTGCCGCTGGATATCAACATGAACGCGTTCGTCGAGACCAGGCTCCATGGGGAACTTGGTACGACCACACATCGTCAACTGCTCGAACGGCTCAACGTGGACATTGTCGATCTGCGCGGCGTGGTCGATCCGGTCTACCGCGGACCAAAACCCTTGTCGCAGGAATTGGGCAACGGTGTGCGCCAGAACATCTGGGGCTGGCGGCAGAAAGTGATGCAAACTGCCACCGGCCCGGAAGATTCGTACGTCGAGTTCGTCCTGGCTGATGCAACGTTGGTGGATGATCTCGAACGTCACACCTGGCCAAGCCCTGACTGGTTCGACTTTACCGACTTCACTGATCGCCTGCATGAATGGGACGACTTTGCCATCATGGCCAGCGGCGTCAGCGTGTTTCAGCACCCCACGTTTCTGCGCGGTATCGACAACCTGCTGATGGACATGGCCATCCGACCCGAGATGGCTGAGTACCTGATGGACCGCTACACCGAATTTTACCTGACCTATTACGATCGCATGCTGACCGCAGCTGGCGGGCGCATCGACATCCTGCGCGTGGCCGACGATGTGGGCATGCAGAACGCGCTGCTGCTGAGTCCTGCGATGTTTGACCAGTTCATCGCCCCGCGCCTCTCTCGGTTCGTTGAACTGGCGCACCATCATGGCGCTAAACTGATGTTCCATTCCTGCGGCGCGATCCGTCCATTGATCGAATCGATCATTGCGCTCGGCGTAGACATCCTCGATCCACTGCAGGCCGCCGCAGATGATATGGAACCCGAGGGGCTTGCGACAGACTTTGGCAATCGCATCTGCCTGCACGGCGGTATTTGCACACAGCATCTGCTGCCGCAGGGCACAGCCGACCAGGTGCAGCAGGAAGCATGGCGCCGACGTGACATCCATGCTGGCAGTCGCTACATCCTTGCCCCCTGCCACGTGCTACAAACTGACGTACCCACCGCGAACATTCTGGCGCTGGCCGACGCGGCCGTGCTACGACCATGAAGGAGTAACCACATGAACCCCTCTCACTGCAAGAAGATTTGGGCCGACGGCGGTGTGGCGCATATGACGCTGCTGCATCTGAATGACCCACGTGTGGCAGAAATCGCCGCGGGCATCGGGTGGGACTGCATCTGGCTCGACATGGAACATGGCCCACGCACCACGCGTGAACTGGAACTGATGAACATGGCCATTCGTGCCGGAGCATCACGCAGTGATCTGCCCAAGCCGGATGTCATGGCGCGCCCCGCGAAAGGTGAATTCATGCGGATGGGCCGTCTGCTCGAAGCTGGTGCACATGGCATTCTTTATCCACGGTGTGAGTCGGCCGACGAAGCACGCGAAGTCGTGCGCTGGGCAAAATTCGCCCCCATCGGCGAACGGGGGTTTGACGGGGCGAACGCAGACAATGCGTTCGGCACCAGTTATGTCGCAGGGGATTACACCACACAAGCAAACGAAGCAACCTGGATCGCGGTGCAAATTGAATCGCCATCGGCTTTGCCACACGCCCAAGCCATGGCAGAGGTCGATGGGGTCGACGCGCTTTTCTTCGGCCCAGGCGATTACTCCTGCCTGCTCGAACGACCCGGACAACTTATGCACGCCGAAGTGCGCACCGCAGCCAAACAGGTTGCGGACGCGGCGCACAACGCGGGAAAAGTGTTTGCTACGATCGGCATCGGTGATGATCATCGCAAAGCCATGCTCGATCTGGGCTGCCAACTGATCTGCTGCGGGGCAGATCAGGGATTGCTGCGCCAGGCGATGGTCACCACGCTGAATTCACAGCGCGGCGACTGTAACCAGGCATGAGGCTTTGCCCCCATGATCTTGCTTGTGTCGCGTAAAACGACGGCAAAAGCACAGGCAACCAGGCAGCCACACACCTTTAAGTTATTTTTTTAAAATTACTTAGCGACCATTATTGCGTTCGCACCAAAGCCGGCCCAGTCTAAAGGGGGGGATTGTTCAGGCCGATACCTCGAATGGCCAGGATGTTCCGGCCAGCCGCGTATGGTGCAGCGGTGATGCGCACATTCTCATCATGCAGACCGGGGGTAGCCTTGGCAGGCCGGCAAGCAACAAGATCAACAAGCAGGCTGTCTGTATCAATCTCACTCACTTTCACGCAGAGGCTATAACATGCCCGCAGCGGGCGGCAGCAACAACCCGAATGCGAAACACATCGCACCTGCCAGTGGTGACGATGGACATGCCTTTTCCTTGAACGCAGTTGAACCCGGTCATTCAAGCCCACCCAATCGTCTGCACTGGGCGGGTGTGGCGATGATATTGATATGCTTGACGGGCGTAGCGGCCATGATGCGCCCGTCCGACCTGCTGGCCGAGTGGTATATGGAAAGCGTAACAGAAGCACAGACAATCTGCTGCGAAGGGGAAACAAGGCGAATTCTGGAAATCGATTCCTACGACGGCGAAAACCCCTGGACTTCAGGCATCACCGCAGGCGTACGCAAGATTGTTGATCAACACAATATTGACTTGTACGTCATGCGCATGGACACCAAGCGCCGCGCTTCTGAACAACACAAACTGGAAGCCGCGGCAAAGGCAAAGCGTTTGATTGACGACATCAAGCCACACGTGATCATCACCAGCGATGACAACGCAGCCAAGTATGTCGTTGTTCCATATCTGAAGAACACCAACATCCCGGTCGTCTTCGTCGGCGTGAACTGGACGGCAGAAGAATACGGCTTCCCCTGCCCCAATGTCACTGGACAAATCGAAGTGGCACTCGTGCGTGAAACTATTGAACTGTTGGGCAGTTTCGGCCCAAATGAGCGGGTGGGTTTGCTGGCATCGGATGTATTCACATCACACAAGGATGCTATGCACTACCAGATCATCCAGAACAAACCATTCACCAGCAAAGTGTTCGTGAAGACATTCACTGAGTGGCAAGCAGCATTCCTTCAGATGCAGGACGAGGTGGATGTGATTCTCATGGCTGACCATCAAGGGATAGAAGGCTGGGATGCCGATGCCGCAGCTGCGTTTATTGAGAACAACTGTCGCATACCGATTGGCACAGTGAACCAGAAAGATGCACCTTATGCACTACTCGGAATCGTGCGCAATCCTCAGGCGATCGGTGAATGGGCCGGGGCAACCGCCATACGCATTCTGCATGGCACACCGCCCTACCGCATACCGCTGACACACAATCGCAAAGGACGTCTGATACTCAACCTGCGGGTGGCGGATCGACTGGGACTGAAATTCCCGCCGCAAATGATGCGGAGCGGTGAAGTGCTCAATTAGGCAGGAGCTTACACATGGCGTTTGGACGCCTGACAATTCGAAAGAAGCTCTTTGCCGCATTCGGCATGGTGGCGTTGGTTGCGATGTCGTTCCTCGCAGTAAGTCATGCATCTCTTCAGAAAGTGCAGGAACTGTCAGACGCGGTAGCGCCGCTGAGCCGGCACGTGGAAATGTCACAGGATGGCATCACCGCGTTGGAGCATCTGGCCAGTACCTTGTCGACCTACGCCTTGATCCCCAGTGAAGAGAATCGCGAACTGGTCATGCAAGACCTGGAGCAATTGCGCACATTGTGGATCGGGATCGGAGAGCACTGCCCCGAAAATACCGAGCTACGATCACTTGATGCCTTGTCCCGCTATCTTCGTGCTTATGTGGATGAACAAGGCAATCTGACCCCGGCACGCAGTAATCGCTTGTTGGCCAATATCTATGCCGAAACACATAAACTGCAAGCATCCGTACACAGTCATCGAATCAATGGCATGAATGCCCTGCGTGCTAACGCGGAAACACAGCGACATCAGATCGATCATATCATCCCACGTTTCTATGTCATCGAGTTGGCAATTGTGATTATCGGCATCATTCTTGCATGGATGCTCAGTGCATATATTGTCCAGGGTCTCAAGAGCTTGGGTAAGTCAGCGCAAGCTGTCGCGTCAGGCGATTTGCAAGCACGCTGCTCTGTGAATACGAACGATGAACTTCAATCGCTGGCCAACACCTTCAACCAGATGGTGGAAGAGTTACAGCACACCACGGTGTCACGAGACGCCTTGGCCGAAGAAATTCATCATCGCGAAAAAGCTGAGGCAGAACGCGAGGAGATTCATCAGCAATTAGTGGCCACCTCGCGTCAGGCCGGCATGGCTGAAGTGGCAACCGGCGTCCTCCACAACGTGGGCAATGTACTAAACAGCATTAATGTGGCGTCAAATCTCGTTACTGAAAGCCTGGAAACCACTCGCCTGCCCCTGTTGAGTAAATTGGCCCAGACCGTCAAATATAACGAAGATCACTTGGATGAATTCTTCACCAAAGACCCCAAAGGTAAAGCCATTCCGTCCTTCCTCCAAGACCTTGCTCAAACACTGACCGCTGAACACAACCAGATTCAAAGTGAATGTGAGACGTTGATTGACGGAGTCGAGCAAATCAAAGAAATCGTAGCCGTCCAGATGGACTATGCGGTAGCCTCAGGCGTAACGGAATCTGTCGAACTCGGTGCAATCATAAACGATGTTTTACAGATTTATGCCTTATCGTTGAAAAATGCAGGAATTGAATTATCTGCCGATCTTGGTCGAGATATTATCATACAGACCGATCGCCATAGCGTACTGCAAATTCTGATCAACCTGATGTCGAATGCCAAGGACGCAGTCGTGGGGGCAGGCAACGATGGTGGCCAAGTCACCATTACGGTCGCACAACCCACCCGGGATACCGTGTGCATCCGTGTGACCGACAATGGGGTCGGTATCCAGGAAGATAAACTCACGCGCATCTTTGAACAAGGCTTCACCACACGTCAAGGCGGGCACGGGTACGGTCTGCACAGTGCGGCCAATGCTGCTGCTACTCTGGGCGGGCGCCTGACGGCTCACAGTGATGGCCCCGGCACAGGCGCCTCATTCGAATTGCATATTCCGCTGACTCAGCCGCAGCATGCTACGGCCGAGGCGGCAGCGACCTCGGGGAACGAATCACCATGACCGAACATGACCCCATTGAGAATCGTCGCATTCTTTTGGTGGATGACAATCGCTCCATCCACGCCGACTACGCGAAAATCCTTGCCAATAAGAAGGCGCAAGATGATCTGACCGATGCTGCGCGCGCCATCTTCGGTGACGATATTGACGGTCAGGCCCCCTCTTCCGCTCCCCAACGCTGCTTCGAATTGACGGATGCTTATCAGGGCCAGGATGCAGTGGATTTAGCAAAACAGGCTGTCGAAGAGGGTAACCCATTTGCCGTGGCATTTGTTGATATGCGTATGCCTCCGGGTATCGATGGTGTCGAAACGCTCAAGCAACTGTGGGAAGCAGATCCGCGTCTGCAGGCCGTCATCTGCACTGCATACTCCGACTACACCTGGGCGGAAATGGTCAGTGCCCTGGACTGTCAAGACAGGTTGGTTGTATTGAAGAAACCGTTTGATTCTGTTGAAGTTCTCCAGTTGGCCTGCACACTAACTGAAAAATGGCAACTCAGCTGGCAAGCTCAAGTGAAAATGGAGCAATTGGAACAACTCGTTGCCCAGCGCACCGCAGAACTTGAAGATTACGTCAGTCGCCTGCAACGTGAGATCGCCCAGCGTGAAGAAGCAGAGAACCGTCTGCGTCACAGCGCCCTACATGACACACTAACCGACCTGCCCAACCGGGCCCTTCTGCTGGAACGGATGGAGCGTTGCTTCAGTCGTGCGCACCGCAATCCTGAATATCGATTTGCCGCAATGTTTATCGACCTGGATGGCTTCAAAGTGATCAACGATAGCTTGGGCCACCGCGCAGGTGACAGATTACTCACGGAGATTGCTCAGCGTTTGCAGAACTGCATACGGCAGATCGATACTGCCGCTCGCCCGGGTGATGAAACCACCGCACGGATCGGTGGCGATGAGTTTGTCATTTTGCTGGATGAAATAGACGACCCCGATTCGCTCAGTGTGGTGGGCAACCGAGTATTGCAAACCTTACGCCAGCCATTCACCATCGACGATCATGAGGTAGTCGTGACCGGCAGCATCGGCATCGCGATGAATGATGCGCGTTACGATCGCCCCGAGGAAATGCTGCGTGATGCAGACACTGCCCTTTATCGCGCTAAACACATGGGCAAAGACTGCTACACCTTGTTCGACGGCGAAATGCACGAAAACGCCAAGCGACGCCTCAAAGTGGAAATCGAACTGCGCAAAGCACCCAAACTGAATCAATTGCAGTTGGTCTATCAGCCCATCATCTCGCTGGAAACCGGGATGATCAAATCTGTCGAGGCGCTTCTTCGCTGGCACCATCCTGACCACGGCGTAATCATGCCGGGTGAGTTCATTCCCGTTGCGGAAGAAACCGGCATCATTGTGGAATTGGGCGAATGGGTGCTAACCGAAGCATGTCGTCAGATTGCCATCTGGCGTGAGCATTATCCGGAACTTACCGATCTCTCGGTGGGCGTGAATATCTCCGCACGACAAATGCGGGACAAGACCCTGCTAGAACGCATCGATGCGCTGATGGCCAGCGGAGCGCTTGACCCATCCATGCTGACCCTGGAGATCACCGAAACAACCCTCATGACCGACCGTGAATTGCACAGCGACATTCTTGAAGAGTTCAAGAGCCGTAAGCTTGTGTTGCACATGGATGACTTCGGCACGGGCTACTCATCGTTGAACTATCTGCACAAGCTGCCGATCGATGCGGTGAAACTGGATCGCGCATTCGTAAAGACCATGGCAGGGAATCTCGACTACGCCGCCAGTGTGCAGGCCATCATCACCCTCGCTCACAACCAGGGCATGGTCTCGATCGCCGAGGGCGTGGAGACTGCTGATCAGATGGCGCGATTACAGGCACTTGAATGTGATTTTGCCCAAGGTTTTCTGTTTGGCGTGCCTTCTGAACCGCGCTCGATCGAGAAGTTGCTGGAGGCGGGCGGCAAGATCAACATCGAACAGGCGTTGGGCGTTGCAGAAACAACCCCGACCGCATAATGCTCAACGCCGGCGCTGGCTCACCATGATGCCGCCAACCAGCATGGGAATCATCACACTTGGCTCAGGCACCACCCCAAACGACATCGTGATGCTGTTGCCGGCCATCTCGCCGTCTGGCAACTGAGCTGTGATTGTCGACATGCCCGTCTCAGCGTTCCACTCCACTCCATCACCCAACAATTGCTGATTCACCTGCACGGCTACTTCCAGAGCAGTGTTCAACGGATTGGCCAGCGTGACCTCGATACCATGCCCAAGTTGAGTCACCATGAGCAAAACCGCTTGATCAACAGAAATGACCATGTCTGCAAATCGGACGGCATCCGCCTCAAAGAAGCTCACCGCCATGACGCCCTGCTCCGCATCGAATATTGCCTGAGCACGGTGATCGTTACGGACAACAACTGGTGAGGCGACTTCATTATTCGCCAGTTCGTCCACGGTAACCCCGGGGGCAAGCATGTATGCATAGCCCGCATCCTTCACGTGTGAGCCGTGATCTATCCACACGGTGAAAACATCTTCAGTAACAGACACATCTTCATAGCGTTTATTGATGTCATGCCAACTGCCGACTTGCTGGCCGATTCGGGTTGCAACGTTAACCGGCGATTCAAGAAACACATAACCCACACCATCCTGATGCACCCACGTGGCGTCATCCAGGTCATGCGTGCCAGCGGACAGCGTGCGCTGTCCCCGCGCATCGTGAACCACGACCGGTCCGTGCATCAACGTTTGATTCAGAGTGGTGAAAACAGGATTATCTGACTCGGCCGCATCAATGTCCGTGCCAAGCGCGACCATGTAATCGCCGATCATGAACCAGCTTTTACGAGCCGTAACACGTGAGACGTTGTAGTCCATCACACTCACGCTGTTTCGACCATCACTTGCCCCACCAACGAACGCCTCGCGACCGAATGCCGTGCTCGGGCCTGGCGGATCATGTGCATACTGTTCGATGGTGGTGCCGGGCAGCTTGCGCCAATCCCACACAGGGAAGATATCCGTGTATTCATCACCCCGCTGGTACAACATGGTGACGCCCTCGGCCAGATAGTAACCGCGCAGGTTCTCATCGTTGACTTTTTCACTGCCGAGCGTGCGTGATGAATGCGTGCGCACGCTCAGCATGAATTCAGGACGATGGTGGGCCGTGTAATCCGACTTCCAAAAATGGCGGTTACCCACCAGTGCCGTGGTGGGGTTGGCCATCGGTTCCGCCAAACGCGCAGAGAACGCAAGCAACTCATCCTGCCGTGATGGAGCAACCTGTGTGAGATGCAGCACTGAATCGCGCATCACCGGCCCGGTTTGCGAGGCATCCAAGCGCGCAATCTCACGGCCCTGCACGGAATAGTCCAACTGTTGCCCACGTGTCATCCACTGCATGGCGTCCAGGTGATAACTCGTCAGAACAGTGATGTTCGCTTCATCCAATGCGTAATCGGTTTGCCGAACCTGCGCCGCCAGGCGAGAGGCATCCGACATGAAGCTCAAACCATACCCACCGTTGTACAACTGCAGGCCATGCTGGTGAAAACTGTAATCCGCCTTGATGCCTTCTTTTGAATTGGATGCTAACTGCAACGTCGAAGCCAGCCCGTTCACCGCACGTTGAACGATGTCGGCATCATTAGCCATCACGCCACGCATCAAGGTGATGTCACTTCGCCACACCAGGTTCTGTCCCGTCTGACTGATCCCGCCATGCGACAAGACGGATAGCCCCGCCTGACGTTGGCTGGCTGAAAGATCCGCGTTCATCAGCACCATGGTGCGACCGAGCCGACGAGGCTCGCCGATATCACGCCACCACCAATTACCTGTCTGAACCACTGAATTCGTTGTCCAGTAATCGTATGCCCGCAATGTGCCTTCGCGTAGCGCTGCCTGTTCTGACGGTGACGTGCCTGCCTGCCGATAGGCCTGCGCCATCTTCAGCATGCGCTCTAGGTGCACACGCGGCCCCCAAGAAGCCCGACTCTGATCGGTGTAATCCACATCCGACCAGGTGCCATCCGTGTTCAAATTCGCAAGAAGTATAGATGGCGATTCCGGTGCGATCTCCACCGGGTCCGTCAGTTGCAATAGATCGTTGACCATGCGTTGATGAATCACGCCAAAGTCCCCGGATGATTGAGCGAATACTATGTGGTGGATCGTGAGGACCAGCAGCGGGACACTGGCAAATCGGCACAAGGAGGGCTGAAATACATAGGTGAACATCATGTCGTGTACGCTGGATGTAAAGCGAAACGGATCACGGTTTCAGCGTTGGTGGCAGCGCGGCCTGGCCGCGCTGCCACATGACGCATGAGGGAGGATATCAAGTCGAATCATTTTGATTGCTCAACGGCGGCGCAGCCCCACCATCAACCCTGCACCCACCAACAACAATGATGCCGGCTCGGGAATGTACCCCACCACCATACTGGGATCGAACGAGCTGGCGCCATCGATGGTAATCTGCGTCACCGGGCCAACGGCACCGAAGTCTGCCAGGTCGATCGCCAGACCGGTGGAGTCAAACGAACGATTACTCGGATCGTGTACCACGGCATCCGATGTTTCCAGTTCCGTCAGTGAATCGATGGTGTTTGCCGCGGTGGTGTTGTTGTTAAACAGCTCAAGGTTGTCGCCCGAGTTGGTCAGCGTTCCCGACCAACCATCGGACAGATCACCCACTCCCCTGGTCACGCCGTTGATGGTGATGCTGATGTTGTCACCACCGCCAAGGTCCATCAGGACAATTTCGGCGCCTGCATCATCAGTGATGGGCGTGGTGAATGTAAACGTGACTTCAGGCACATTCACCAGCCCCGTGAACACGCGACTGTCCGCCACGATCGCACTACGCGTGCCTGCCACTGGGGTGGTTTCGGTGGAGTACAGATAGATGAAATTGTTTGTTGAACCCGACCAACCCGTGAGCACGGCCGACTGCCAGTCGGTCCAACTGGTGTCGGTGCTGGTGTCGCCGGTGGTATCGAAATCAATCTGCGTGACTTGCTGCTCCGTCGAGGCATCCACCGTGATCGAAGTGATCACCACCGCCTGGGCACTCACTGCCATGGCTACGATCAACATGGCCACCTTTGTGAAGTTCCATCCCATGTTCTTGCTCCTTTACCTTAAGATACGAGGTGTCGTTTGCATCGCTTCAGACTAAGAGGTAAATGGATGACACTGTCATCCATTTGACCTATTAAGTATTTGATATTACTTGACTTACAATACAACACCCCGGAAGTGAATCAAGCAGTTTATTATTAATGCAGAACAATTTTCATATCATTGATGCCATAAATAGATATCATTGATGACATGCCAGGCAGCCAACCCATCCAATCCGTTTCCCGGGCGGTTGAACTTTTGCGGATGATCGCCCGTGCACCAGCCGCGCTGACTGTGCGACATCTGGCGGAACAGACCGGGTTAAAACGAACGACGGTGGCGAACCTGATGCGTACGCTGGCCGAGGAATGCATGGTCTCGTCTGAGGGTTCCCCTGCGGTCTACAGCCTGGGGCCGACCGTGCAGGAGTTGGCTTCTTCATTATCGACCGGTGCCCTGCATGCCGCGGCGGGACAAGCCATGTGTGCCGCTCAGCGTACGGTGCCGGTGGCGGGCTTTGTGCTCAGCGAGATTGTGGGTGGGCACGTTTACACATCACTGCGCGTCGACGATACACGTCCGGGTGTGATTCAGCAGCCGACCAATGCGCATCGCCATCCCTATGCCACAGCGACAGGCTTGATCGCATTGGCGTTCAGCGATGAAGAAAGCCGCCACCACATCGACATGAATTACGAGTTCAACGAATACGGCGGACACTTGTGGCAGAGAATGGAGAAACTCGAAGCTTTTCTTCATCAGGCGCGCACCGACGGCTGGCTGAGCTGCACTGTCCACCGACATGGTTATACCTCGATCGGCGTGCCCATCTACGATGCGGGCCACAACTTCATCGCGGCCATGGGTGGCTGGTATCGTTTCACCGCGAACCAGAAACAGCACGACGCCATGCTGGGGGCTTTGCGTTTGGCGGTGGAACAGATTCATGCCGCGCTGGTACCGGAGTCGGGTTGACTAGCGAATCGTCATCGCCTCGTTCACCAGCGGTCCGCGCTCGCCAGTGGTGGTGAACGCTGCTCAGAACATAGGATGGGTCGATGGCGAGCACTTCCATACCGGTCAGCACCCCATCCTGATCGTCACCACGCAACGCGCGCTGGTTGGCGTTAGCCAAAGACAACCCACATCGCAGCAAGGGTGATGGCACGTTCTGTAACAGTCCTACATGCTTCAGCGCGATGACAACTGAAATGGTTGACGACGGCCATCGTATGTTTGATGTCGCTCTCACGCCATGGCCACCTGAGAAAGCTAATCCAAGCACGTCATCCGGAAGATGCGGCCGATGCACTTGCCCAAGAACCTGCTGTTGATGCACCGGTCATGCGATCAGGTGGAAGAGCGTTATCTCGACATTTATCTGGATTATGGCCTGCGCCTGTGCCTGATGGAGATCAATAGACACCATCCGGCCTGAACGCTTTTACTCAGCTGATGCTTTGCCCCTCCGCTCTGCACCCCTCCTACCACGCTATCCATGCCAGATAATGGTCAATTTTACTGCTTTTACGATTGACATTACATTGATTCAATGTATACTAGCGATTGAAATAATGAAACCAATGTGCATTTCTGCCTTAAGGCAATCACAAGGTGATCGATAGACGGCACGTGGCCGTCACGGGGAAAGCGGGCATGCAGTGTTTTCTGCCCATGTCAAGACGTGCTCGGTGGGCACGGGAAGGAGCAATATGATGAGAGAGCAACGATGCGCGATGACGGTCCTGATCGTCGGTGCAGTGACGGTGGCAAGCCATGCCGCAAGCATCGGGGTGAACTTTCACAATGGCCATACGCTGGCCCCAACCGATGTGGCGGGGGTCACTGGTGTTGCCCAGGAAAACTGGAACAACATGACCATCAATAATGTCGATGCCAACGGCCACAACAACAGTGGCTCCATCACCAACTTGATCGACAACGATGGCAACGCGGTGGCCAACATGACCATCGATGTTTCCGCCACGGGTTCCACGAAGGTCTATCGAGCAGATGGAGCCGGTTGGGATTTCACGGGGGGAGATCTGATTTTGCAATCCAGTCATTTTCATCCGCAACCGAAGATCACCATCACCGACATCCCCTACGCACAGTATGACGTGTACATCTATGTGGGGGCAGGCGGAAGCAATGGCGATGGCATGGCCACTATCACGGCCAACAGCGCCGGTGTTGTCGATGCCACCAGCACCTATTGGTACCACTTCCGTTATGAAAACGGCAACTATGTTCAGGCCACCAACACCACCGGCACGAACATCGAACGATCGAACTACATCCTGTGGACCGGCAACACCGCTAGCGACATCACCATCGACTGGGATGGCAAGATCGGCAGTGGTTCATGGACCGGCACCAAAGGCATTCAGATTGTCAACACGATTCCCGAGCCGACCACGCTTGCGTTGCTGGCCGGTGTGCTGGGTATGATGCGGAAGCGGCGCGCTGCGTAAGCGCCGCGACGGTCGCATCAACACCCAGTTGAGGAACACGCACGATGGCCAAGTACGAACAGATCGCCAAAACGATTGAGCAACGCATCCGGCATGGTGATTACCAGATGCGCGGCTTCCCTTCGCACGCAGGCCTCGTCGAGGAATTGGGCGTGAACGGCCGCACGGTCACACGCGCCCTGACGGAATTGGTAGACCAGGGCGTCCTTGTGCGCCGGGGCACGGGGCGCTTTGATCTGCCCGATGAAAAACATACGAAACTAGTGGGCATGCTGGCCCCGTCCTATCCCTCGTATTCAATGGTGCGCTGGCATGAACGACTCGATGAGTGCTGCAGCGAGCGCGGCTGGGCATTGAAGGCGTTGCCTTATACCCACTGGCACGATGCCGCCATCGCCGATGCCATGAGCGGCCTGGACGGCTTGTTCTTCCACGGCCTGGGCGATGACTTACCCGCACAAGTCATCGAGCAGATTCAAGCCGCACAGACACCCGTGGTTGTATTGGAAGAGGATGTCTCACCATACGGCATCCCATGCGTGCGATCATCGCGTCCCGCTTCGGTTCAGCTACTGATTCAACACCTGCAGGAAATGGGCCATCAGCGCATTGCCTGCGTGAACACTCAGGCAGCCAGTAATCACATTCGCATGCGTATCCAGGCCTGGCAGCAATGGACCAATGTACTGAACGTCCAAGGCCCACTACTGGATGAGCCGGCTGCCTTGTTCAGTTCCGCGATGGCGCAGGCACACCGGGTCATCGCCAAGCAACTCACCCAGCGTTCGCTCAATGCCACGGCTGTGGTGTGCACCACGGCACCGGCTGCGGTGGGTGCATCCCGCGCGATGATCGATGCGGGATTAACCCCCGGCCGCGATGTGGCTATCGCCAGCATGGAAGACTGGATCGGCATGGTGCAGTACTTCTCGCCATCGATCACCAGCTTACGTCACGGAAGAATCAAACCGTTGGTCCAGGCCTGCCTGGACTACTTCGAACAAGGTGACAGTCCCTGGTTAGGCCCGCTTCTTCTGGAACCGGCCGGCACCACACTGTTTGCCGGGGAATCCACTGCCACGCCACGCCACACTCAGCCGCACGGCCAAGACAATGCCGACTGAATGCGGCTGCTGTCTGTGCGTAGCGTGACAACATCCAACCGCCCTCGGGCGCGGAGGCCACATCATGCAGATGTACAGCAAGCAAGCGACCGGAAAAACCAGGACCGCTTTCACCTTGGTCGAACTCCTGGTGGTAGTAGCGATCATCGCCCTGCTCATCTCAGTGCTCCTGCCGGCACTGAACAAGGCCAAAGCAACCGCCCAGGAAGTAGTCTGCCGTAGTCAGTTGCACACGCAGGGCATGGCCATGGTGTCTTACCAAGCTGAATGGCAAGGCGCTTACCCTTACCTGCGCAGCGCTGATGATAAAAATTACAATGATAAAGACAAACCCCGCCCCTGGTGGCAAACGATTCATAACACGAATACTGCACCTGGGGCCGCAGTGTACTGCCCCACGGATATAAACACCCCCAAAATCGATCACCCTGACAGCACGATTTCCTACGGCTACAACTACAAAATGGCAATGGGATTTGATGGATACAATGGCGGATCGCTGGGCGGCGCATTCTGGCAAGAACAATACGCCAGAATGAAAGACTGGGGACGCGACAGCAACATCTCCCGAGCCTCTGAAACACTCATACTGGCAGATGTTTCCGAATCTGGTAGAGGTTTCTTCCGTCTGAATTGGGGGAAATCAGGGGGTGGGAACGGCGGCGTCCCGCAAGACCGCCACAACAATTTCGGTGCCAACGTGCTGTGGGCAGATGCTCATGCCTCAGTTGTTCATGCGTCAGATAATGTCAATTCAAGTTGGAGCTTTAGATTGACTCATAGAGATTTCTTCTATGAACCCGAAATACTGGATACGATTTTTTCCAGTCTTGATCGCGACGTTGTCTGGGACCGCAACTAAGTGCGGTCAGAACACGAAATTGGTCACCAATCCAACTTCTCGTCCTGATGTGTACATAAAACGAAATCATGCTGTCATCTCAGTGGCTCGAAGCCATCGTCCGGACTGGACCGGACCTACAAATGGTGCCCCTCATCGCTGGCAGGATTTTTGACTGATCAATCCACTTCCTTGATGTACGACTTCCAGATTTCGTTCACCGCATTGTACAGGTCGGTAGAGGTGGTCTTGTCGCGCTGCTCGGTCGAGGCATGACCATCCCAGAACCCCATGCTGGCTGAGAACCCGGGGTGGCGAAACGCCACCACATTGCGGTACGTCGGCCCGTGCCGCACGAACTCGCCCTTGTAGTACTTCTTGGTGCCGGGGTTGGCGTACTGCTCTGGGCCGCCGGGCAGATAGCGATCCAGCGAATCGACGAACGAAATCGATTCCGAGGGCCTGGGGTTACTGTTCTCATTCACCGCAGCCATGGCATTGGGGCCAACGTAATCGGGAAAGTCGAGCCAGTGGTCGTAGTAGCCATTCTTGCCGTTGTGACTTTCATACGTCCAGATGCCGTTGAAACCATATGAATAATCCAACGTGCCCATGTTCGACACCACCGACTGCTGGATGGCCACCGTCGCGTTCGGGCAGATAAAGCCGATCGGCCAATGCCCCAGTCGATTATTGCCTTCATAAGTGCGTTGCACACCAAGGTAGTCACGATACGTCGGATTGTTGTCCCACCATCCGCGGGTATCCTTGGTGCCGGTTGAATCTTCGATGGGTGCGATGCTCTTGTTGTAATAAGGAACGTTCCATCCTTTGTGCGATGCGTTGTACGCCTTGCTGGCGGTTACCATTTGCTTGACCAGGCTCAGGCAGCGCACCGCGCGCGCCTGCTCACGCGCCTTACCCAGCGCCGGCAACAGAATGCCCAACAGCAACGCGATGATCGACACCACCACCAGCAGTTCGACCAGCGTAAAGGCACGGCGGGTTGATTGAGTGTGCGACATAGCAAGCTCCTGCAGTGAGGCGAGGCGAAACCGTGTAGCCCCCGGAAAGCCCGTATTGTTCTGCCCAAAACGGAGGGAATGGGTCCGACGCGGTTTCCCACGCCAGACCCGCATGCCATTGACCAGCATGCCGTCACGACAGAGGAGGATTGTTTAACGACGTCGACGCGCGATCAACAGGCCGCCAACCCCCAGCAGAGCCAGCGATGCCGGCTCGGGAATCGTTTCCAACGTGAGTAGCGGCGGCGGGTAGCTGTCGGTATCGTCACGACTGGCGAATTCACGCCGCACGTTCATTGAGTTGTTCTGACTCATGCGAAGGAAGATGGTGTAAGTATTTGCTACCGGATCGAAGCTCGCGTCGGCTTTAATCGCAGCAATCTGCGCATTGGCCCACGCCGCAATCGCGTCATCAGCCAGGTCATCTGTGTCGTAGTAACTGAAAATGTTGCCGCCCGTCTCGGGGAAGTTCGCCCCCAGCAGCGTGTTGTTCAGATCTATCTCATCGTTGCCACGGAAGTAGTCGGCCGCCAGACCGCCATCGTCATTCACGCCGTAGCGTGCCATGCCGTACAGATCGATCAGCGTACGGTTGTCACCACCACGGCCATTCAAGCCAAAGTTGGCCGTGGACACCGTTACACCGGCAGCAAACACTTCCTGCGGCAAATCGAAAGCAAACAACGACACACCGTACTGCGTGTTCGCCCCACTGCCACCAAGTCGGCCGACCGCGACTTCCTGATTGCCTCCGTTCCAGTTCGAACCCAATACATCACCGAAATTGGTGATGCGGTAATCATCTGTCGCAACAAGGTTGAACACTTCGGCGCCGGCCGACCAAGTCAGCGACATCACGACCGCTGCTGCCACAACCAGCATAGTTCCCATACGATTCATGGCTTTACCTCCAATCAAAAATGTGAATTGCTTGAACAAGCTTCGCTTCGAGAAATCTTCCCTGTGCGACATGCCAACTCTCTCAACTCATTTCCAACAACAAATCCCTACAGACCATCCAAAGGGAAACGTGTTTGGGTGTAAGGCACCACCGCTGATTCAACCTGCGAATTGCCGCCCAGCGTCATCCCCTGAAGCATCTCCACCCCACACTTGCCCATTTGCTGCATGGGCACCAGGATGATGGACGGACCTTGCAGCAAACCATCAATACGGCTGCGGTGATAAAAACACGCCACCTCCAACGGACGACTCATCAGCGATGACACGTGCATCGCCGTGCCGGTCTTCGCGTCGTAGCAAAGCAGCGCATCGACATCCGTGGTCTGCCCCACCCACTCAGCCAGAGAATGGTGCAATAGCTTCGGACCACGTTCGACAATCTCATCCGGATCAATCACGCGCGGCGTCAGCCCCAACTGCTTCATCGCCGCGCGATACCCCGCCTCACGATCCGCTTCGGAATAGTGCGGTGTGGCATACGAAGGGATGTCCAAGTGCTCAATTGGCTTCACATACGCAATGCGGCGATGCCCCCGATCCAGCAGATTCTGAATCGCAAAAGATGCGCCCTGCGTTTCATCCGGGTATACACAATTCATTTCACCCTTCGTGTGCACCCACACCGCGGGCACACCGTAGTTGGCCACCACTTCACGAAAGCGATCGGGAATATTACGACCGTAGTGAACCAGCAAACCATCCACACTCAACTCGCGCAACATGCGAAGTCCCGCCCCCTCCTGCGCAATCTGTTCTTCATCCGCCAACTCGGCATAAAGCAGATTCAAGTCATACCCCCGCGCCGCCTTCACCACCCCGGCCGTGAGTGATTGCTGCTGACCACCAATTTTGCTGCGGGTAACCATGGCGATGGAATGAAACCGTCCATGCGCAATCGCTTTGGCGGCAGCGTTGGGGCGGTAACCCATCTGCCGGGCCAACGCACGAATGCGATTCACCTGCGCAGCGGAACTTTTCCATGCCCCGCGGGTCCGGCCGTTCAACACGTTCGACACGGTGATGCGGGAAACCCCCGCCGCATCTGCGATCTGTGCCATGGTGACACGTTGTCTGGTGCTGGGCTGATTCATATCTTACTCGCGTTAAATATAACGCGCGTCAAGTTTAGGGGCAAGTAGTTTTTGCTGAATTTCGGCATTCATCCACACTCCCCTTTCCACAATCAATCGACGCAAATCACCTCAGATGCGTACATTGAACTGAACTGGCAAGGTTTGCCTTCCGTTCGTGAAGCCGCTATGACCGGAGGTGGACTTCTTTCACTTGCACAAGGCGACACCTCATGTCCTCCACCTTGCCAATCCCCTCAGCGGCCAAGCTCCCGCGATGGCGCGGCTTCAATCTCACCGAACTGTTCACCACCAAAAACACCGGCCGCTTCGTCGAACGCGACTTCCAGTGGATCGCCGACTGGGGATTCAACTTCGCCCGCATCCCCATGTCGTATCACTGCTGGTCGAGTTGGCCGAACTGGCAAGAGATCGACGAGTCAGTCATGCAGGAAATCGATCGCACGGTCGAACTCGGTAAACAGTACAACGTGCACATCAACCTGAACCTCCATCGTGCACCGGGTTACTGCATCAATGACCATGTGTCGAAAGTGACTGACCCAGTCCATCTGTTCCAGGATGCCGAGCCGCTCGAGGCCTTCGGTTATCACTGGGCACATCTGGCTGAGCGGTACCGGGGCATGAGTAACGAGCAACTCACTTTTGATCTGGTGAACGAACCAGTGACGGACGAAACCGACTACGTGCGCGTGTGCACGGCAGCCGTAGAAGCGATTCATGCGGTCGACCCGAATCGCCTGGTCATCGCCGACGGCCTGAACGCCGGTTCCACGCCCGTCCACGGCCTGGCCAATCTCGGCATCGCTCAAAGCTGCCGCGGCTACGCACCGGGGGAGATCAGCCACTACAAGGCGTCGTGGTCCAAACGGAAAGAATGGCC
>JANQFT010000010.1 GCA_028277685.1 Phycisphaeraceae bacterium | reverse complement strand
ATTGAGTTACCCGAGGGCTACACGCTGCACTGGGGAGGGGAACACGAAGAACAGGTCGAGGCCAACAGCAAGCTTATGTCTAACGTTCCCATCGCATTTACCGCGATGTTCCTGATCTCCGTCGTGCTGTTCAACACGCTACGCCATCCGGTGATCATCTTCATGGGGTTACCGCTGACGGTTATTGGTGTGGCGGCAGGCATGCTATTGGCGGATCAGCCTTTCGGGTTTATGGCCATGCTGGGATTCCTCAGCCTCTCCGGCATGCTCATCAAGAACGAGATTGTGTTGCTGGACCAGATCAATCTTGAGATGGCAGCCGGCAAGGAGCCGTATTCGGCCGTGCTGGATTCAGCGACCAGTCGTGTTCGCCCAGTATGCATGGCGGCCTTTACCACCGTGCTGGGCATGACGCCGCTGCTGTGGGACGCGTTCTTCGCCCCCATGGCCGTGACGATCATGGGCGGCCTGACCTTTGCGACAGTGCTGACATTGGTCGTCGTGCCCGTGCTGTACAGCACGTTCTTCAGAGTCCGTAAGGAGGCCATGTCCTCGTGAACTACAGAACACTCATCATCGTAGCTGCGATGGGCATTGGCCTTGTCGGTTGTGTGTCCAGAAGCGATATTCAGCGGGAGATCCGCTCCGCTCGTCTTCAGGCCCTCCACCAATGGCAACAGCGTCAATCATCTGACGACGAGAACGAACCCCAGGTCGACGGCCAGCTATCGCTTGAAGATGCGCTGAAGCTGGCGCTGACACACAACAAGCAGCTCCAGGCCATCACCCAGGACCGGGACATCGCGCGGGGTCGCGTGCTGTCATCGCACAGTGGTCTGCTGCCAACCATCTCTCTGTTGAGTTCGTATACACGTCATGCCGATGACGCTCAGAACAAGCGTTACATTGGCTCATCGAACGAATACTCCACCGATATAAAAGTCACACAGCCGCTCTTTCGAGGTGGAGCCACCCAGGCCGAACTGAGGTCCGCCCAGTTCTTGGCGTGTTACAGCAACGAGCGGATACGCCAGCAGGTGGAGACGACTCTTTACCATGTCACTTCCAACTACTATCACGCACTACTCGCCCAGCAACTGCTGAAGGTCGCGCAAGACGCCGTTACCTCGGCCGAGGCCCATCTGAACGAAGTCACCCGCAAGCAGGATACCGGTGCCGCCACGGAGTACAGCGTGCTTCGTGCTCGTGTGGATGTCGCCCTGTACCAGGCGGAAATGATCCGGCAACGCAACGCGCTCCACCTGGCCACTACGCAGTTACTCAAGGAGATGGGCGCCCAGCAGGACAGTCACATTGAGTTGTCGGGGGCACTCGTCTACCGCTCCGTGCAACCGGTCTTTGAACAAGCTGTTCAGGCAGCCTATCGCAACCGACCAGATTTGGGGCAAGCCCAGGTAAACGTTCGCATCGGGGAAGAAGCCATCCGTTTGGCAGCCAGCCGCTATTGGCCCCAGATCAGCGTCTTCGCGACCGGCGGCTGGGGGCGCCCCGATCCTTACCAAAACATGTGGGATGAGTGGGATTCACATGCCTCGGCGGGTATCTGCATGGAGTTGCCGCTCTTTGATGGACTAAGGCGTGAAGGCCAGATGATCGAGACGAAGGCGATGTTGCGGAAACGACAGTTCGAGTTGTTCGACACCGAGGAGCAGGTTGTGCTGGAGATTCGCCAGGCACTTCTGAGTCTTCGTGATACGGAAGAGTTCGTCGAATCCCAACGTATGAACCTGAAGCTCGCTGAGGAAGGACTCCGTCTGGCGGAGGTCGGCTACATCAACGGCGTCAATACAGAAGTTGATGTGACCGATGCGCGGTCGGCGCTGACACGTGCGCAAGGTTTTCACTACGAAGCCATTCACGACCACGCTATCGCCCGGCTGATGCTACAAAAAGCGACCGGCCTGTTAGCCGTGGCCAATGCTCCTTCCAAAGAGAACGTGTTCAGCGAAACACCGGATCACTCCAACGGAGTTCGAAAGGGCGAAATAACCAGACCGGATACAAGCTCGCGCCGCGTGGACGCGTCCTTATCCGAAAAAGACCACACCACGGGATTTATCAGAGAAGGTGACTAATGTCTTCACTAAAACCAATGAACAGCTTTGAGCCGCTGGAAACCGTTCTCATGGGCGGACTTGTCGGCAGCGCGATCGTCGAGTCAGTCCGCTTGAGGGTATACGACTTGCTGGAAACGCCCCACACGGCGCAGGAGGTATCGGTTCTGGTCGGTCTGGACCTCATTGCGACCCGGGCCCTGCTGCAGTTGCTTGTCTGCCAGGGCTTGATTGATTGCGCCTGTGACAGATATGTCAATACTCCGCTGGCGACCGAATATCTGGTTAGCAGTTCTCCCTTCTACCAGGGACCAGCCATCGAGTTGCAGCAAACCAGCTATGACTATGTGACCAGCAATCTGCCTGAACTTCTCAAAAACCCCGGCAAGGTTCGTTGCCAGATCCGGCACAAGTTCGCCTCGGGCAAAGCGATCCAGGGTGTCGCCCAGCACGCCATGCGAGGTAGCCTGCAGGATGCTGTCGAGTTCATCGCGGCGCTGCCAGGATTTGCCGACATGCAACAGATGTGCGACGTGGGTGGCAACCATGGCCGGTACTCAATGGCGCTATTGGATCGCAATCCGGCACTCTCGGCTCAACTCTTCGATTTACCCAACGTAGTTGAGGCCTTCAACCGCACAAAGCCTGATATGGTTTATTCGGATCGGTTGACCGCGTTCCCGTTCGACCTGAAGACCGACGATCTGCCCACCAACCATTATGACCTTGTGCTGGTTTCGCACGTCTTACAGATCTTCAGGGACACGCTCGACGAGACGATCCACCGCATCGCCACGAGCGTTGCTCCAGGCGGCTGGTTCGTTTCGCACCACATGAACGCGGATGGCGGGGCACCGGCAGATACGAAGGCTGCGATGGGTTTCATGTACCACGTCATGGCGAAGGTCGATCACTTCATCGCCCAAGATGACATCGAGCAACCATTGAGACGCTTGGGATTCGAAACGTTTCTCACGGGCAGCACTGGACCTGGATCCATCAACCTGGTGCTGGCAGCCAGGAAGAGATAGTGAGACGGCGCATGGGACGATAACCAACTGGATCAAGTGATTGACCCGGTCACCCTTCTCCACGTTGCGGCGGACTGTGTTCAACTCAAGCGCTGTATCGAAGACCCCGCTTTGAATACCGATCACCCAATGCGGTCCCAACCTCCTGCCAATGATCTCCACGCCTCCTATGATAAACTACGGAGTTGAACCTATTTGACGCATCATGATGGAGAACAGGTTGGGTGCAGCCCTGTGCGAAATGGCGAAACCGCAGTCCACATGGTGGTAGTTTAGACGTTGCCTCTCACGCAGCATCTGCAGCACGCCACCTAGCTCGGCTAAGTTCTTGACATGACGACTGGCAATGCATTGGCCCGAAACATGACCGCGCGTTTCTGTGGCTATACGACATTACGCAACCTGCGCTTCCACGAGCCTTTCCTCGTGTTATACCTGCTGATGCAGCTGGACCTGCCCTACGTGGCGGTGGGCGGGCTCCTCGCGTATGAGAAAATTCTGGTTGGCATTCTGGAAACGCCGTTGGGTGTGGTCACTGATCGCTGGGGTCGGCGACGCGGTCTGATCGCGATGTTCCTGCTGGGCGGTGTTGCGTTTACCATCTATGCACTTGCCGCACAGAGTTCCCATCCGCTTGTGTGGTTGATCTTGGGTCAGACGATCTATGGAGTGGCCGAAGCGCTACGTTCCGGCACGCACAAGGCCATCATGCTTGACTGGCTGGACGATCAAGGTCGGCGTGACGAGGCCACATCGGTTATTAGTCTGACACGCGTGTTCTCCAAAACCTCAACCGGCGTGGGCGCATTGGCCGGGGGTGTCATGGTATGGCAAATGGGTACGTTCGTGCCGCTGTTTTGGGCGGTGGTGGTCCCGTGTCTTGCTGGCGCGGTGTTGATGTGGTCTTACCCCCGTCAGTTGGAAGGCGAGTGGACGCGGCAGTCACGGCAGCGCGCCAAACCCATCGAGACAACTGAGAGATGGTGGCCCAGGTTCGTGCGGATTCTCTCTGGCCCGGGCCTGCTGCCGCTTCTCGCGGCGTCCGTGCTGTTCGAGACGCAAGTCAAGCTTGCCATGGCGTACCTGCAACCATATCTCGCTGCCGGCGTCGAGTTGTACGATTGGTCGGTGATTGGTGGTCTGGGAGCGGTCATGATTGGCGTTTACTACTTAGCGCAGGGTCTGGCAGCCGGGGTGAGTTCTTCATTGGGCCCCGTCCTCGAGCGACATTTGAAGGGGCGGGACAGATCACTGCATGCGGTGCATATCGCTGCCGTGATCTGCTTCGGACTGACGGTCGTCAGTTTGTGGATCGGTGTGATTTGGCCGGGAGTGATCGGCCTGCTCCTGCTGGCGTGTCTGCAGAATGCGCGGCGTCCGGTGTTCATCGCGCGACTCAACGAACTGATGGATCCTTATCTGCGTGCCACCACGATCTCGCTGGAAAACCAGGCTCGCAGTTGGGTGTACGCCGCCATGGCGGTATTCACTGGGGCGATTGCCGATGTGTGGGGGTTACCCGCCGTGTTCACGGTGCTGGCAGGATTGGTCGCAATCGGGTTAGTGCCACGCCTATTCGTCCGACACAGGCATGAGTCCGTTGCTCCACCCGTATCTTCCGGCCGATAGACCAGCGTGCATGATCTGCAGTTCGGCCAAGCGGCTCGCTATTCTCGTTTCACTGTACAGCATACGTGCACCACCCCGCGCTGTGATTACACCCCGAACGAGAGATGATGACGCTAACTCACCCCAGTGCTGCAATCCGTACTGAGAGACTGACCATCGGCTACGACCATCGCGTCGTGGTGGACAGTCTCGATCTTGAAATCGCTCGCGGGTCGCTCGCGGCGCTGATTGGTGCCAATGGTTCAGGCAAGTCCACCATCCTCAAAACATGCGCCAGGCTATTGGCTCCAATGGGCGGGGCTTCACTGCTTGATGGCGAGTCGGTTCACCACCTGCCCAGCAGTGAAGTGGCCCGGCGGCTGGCCATTCTGCCGCAGGATCCGGAAGCGCCGCACGCATTGACCGTGGCTGAATTGATTGCCTATGGTCGCTACCCCTACAGGAACTTTCTGGGGATGACCGGGCCCGACGACCGGCGAGCTGTGGGCAAGGCCTTGGAAGTGGCTGGCCTGGTGTTGCTTGCGGATCGAACGATCGGACAACTCTCCGGCGGCGAGCGACAACGCGTTTGGATCGCCATGGCCCTGGCGCAGGAAACCGACTACCTGCTGCTGGACGAGCCGACAGCTTCACTGGACCTGCTCCATCAGTTGGAAGTGATGAACCTGTTGGTGAAGCTCAATCGCGAGCAGGGCAAGACGATTCTTGTCGTGTTGCATGACCTGAACCTCGCGGCACGTCATGCTTCACACATGGTCGCCATCAAAGACGGCCGCGTTGTCCGGACCGGTACACCCGCCGAGGTCATGACACCGGAGACACTGAGAGATGTGTTCGGTATCAAGGCTGAGATTATCCATTCCCAACAACACAGTGCACCGATCTGCACGGCGCACCTGCCATAAGCACAAGGAAGAACCGGAGAGATCAAGATGAGAGAGCGCATCATGAATCAGACACACTCCAGGTCGACACATCAGGCGACGCGTCATGTGGTCATTACGGCTTTGGCCGCGGCCGTTTTCGTCGGGGCACAGTTTGGCTTGCCGTCACAGGCGAAGGGGAAAAACTACACCTTCCAGGTACATCCCGATGCTTCCAGCGTAGACATGACACAGTTTGCCGCGAGTTATTGGCTTACCACGACTGGAACACCGTGGTCTACGGCCGATACCCAGACGATGCGGCTCGGCGGGACCATCACGCTCGATGTGGACATCGTCGGCGGTGCGGTCACTAACGTGGATTTCGTCTCACTCGAGTGGGCCTGCCAGGTCGATCTTGACAATCCCACGGTCTTTGAAAAACGGACACTGTACTACAGTTCATTAGAGCAACTCAATGGAGGTTCTCTCCAGCATATCCGCCTGCCATTCGACATGGACGTTGCCGTTGGTACGATCGTTGGTAACGATGACGCAGTGCTATCACCTCGGCTATGGCTGGATGCGGCGGATGCTGGCACCGAGTCCGGCTCAGGCGGCAGTCTGCGTCTGGAGGGGTCTGCCTACGGGTTTGAAGGAACCGGTCAATACTTCTTTCCAGAACTGGACCGAAGCGTCTATCCCCTCCGGGATGGTTTTCCGATCCAATTCGGGTCCTATCCGCAAGCCGTCGATTTCCCGTCGGAAATCCCTTTGTCGGTGAAAACCGATGGCAATGGCAACGTGATGTTGATCGATCCAGACGGCGACGGCAATGGCGACGCGATGATCAATGAGACGATGTCCGCACCGACCGGTCCGAACTTCCTCGATGGCACCGTCACACTTGCCGGTTCGGTACTCACCTTTGAAGCCGACTTCCTTTCCTATGGAGTAGGCGGTGCGGGCATCATCAAGAGCGCGTTGATTCACGAGGGCAGTGTGGTAGCCACCGCTGTCGTTCCCGAGCCGACCGGTTTCGCGCTGCTTGGCCTGATGGGTCTGATGTTTACCTGCCGGCGCAACCGCTGAGGA
>JANQFT010000576.1 GCA_028277685.1 Phycisphaeraceae bacterium | reverse complement strand
CTGCGCGGGCTTCGTGAATCTGATAAGCATCAATAACAAAATCTTTGCGGAGCACGGGCAGGTCGACCGTGGCACGAATCTGCTGCAGATACTGCAGCGATCCTTGGAAGTATTTTTCATCGGTGAGGCAACTGATCGCCACGGCCCCGGCGGAGGCATAGGCCTGCGCAATGGCCACGGGATCGAAGTCTTCACGGATCAACCCGGCGGACGGGCTGGCGCGTTTCACTTCGGCGATGACATTCACGGTGGATGAAACGGCGCTGACAGCGGCGAAGAAATCGCGCGGCTGCGGGGTGCTGAGCGCCTCGTCGTGCACGGTGGACAGCGGTCGAGCATGCTTGGCCTGGGTGACCTCGGTGCGTTTGTGGGCAACGATCTCGTCGAGTATGTTCGGCATCTTCGCAGGCACTCCCGTTGGCTGACGCACGTAGTCTAGAATGGGGTGCGGTCGGTCTCAACGTTTCGGATGCATCACGCATGCTCGTTCTTGCGTCAACCGAGTTTGATCCGATGACTGGCTCGGTGCTATTGGCGCTGGGGGCGGTGGTGATGTTGGTGCTGGCGTCGAGCGGGGTGCTGTCGGATAAGGCGCTGGCGGAAGCACCGCAGCGGCGCGGCACGCTTTCGGTGTTCGACATTCTGGTCGCGTTGATGTTGATGATGCTGGGGCCATCGCTGGGATTGATGCTGGCGCGGGGGCTGGGCTACGAGGTGACTGATGCCAGCTTGGCCATGACGATCATCACGCATGTGGGGCTGTTGCCGGTGATTGGGTATTGCCTGGTGCGCGGCCAGATTGGCGTGAAAGGTGGCGTGAGCGAATTCGGCCTCGGGTTGCGCCGCACAAGGCTGACGATCGGTACCATCATCTTCGGCGTGCCGGCGATGCTGGCGATTATTCTGGGGTTATCACAAATTCTGTTGTTGATGACGGTGGCGCTCGATCAGACGCCACCGGAGATTGCCCATCCCACGTTGGAGGCGTTGGCGAAAGGAATTTTCGGGCCGCGTGAAATCGCGCTGGCGGTTTCTGCGTTGGTTCTGGCACCGCTGTTTGAGGAGATCATCTTCCGCGGGCTTTTTCAAACGGCGTTGGTGCATACCGGTGCGTTTGCCGCACGGTGGAGTCCAGTGTTGCTGATCAGTCTTTTGTTCACGATGTTTCACATCAGCGCGGTGATCATCCGGGATGAACGTGGGAATTTTGAGCAATTTGCGTGGCAGGCATTGGTGACGTTGTTTGTGTTGAGTTTGTGTCTGGGTTATGTGTATGAGCGCACGGGGTCGCTTTGGCCGTCTATAGTGATGCATGCGGCGTTCAACGCCCTGAACATCGGCGTGGTCGTGCTTCGGTCCAGCATGCCCGCCAGCTAACAAAGGTAGTGAACATCTTGAATCGGTGGTACGCAATTCCAAGCGCGTTGGTCCTGGTGATGGTTCTTTGCGCTTGCAGCGCGCCACGCCTGCAGAACACCCGGCTGGACGCAACGGACCTGGTGGTCATGACCGATCGCATGGCCGAATCGTTGCTGGCATCGCCGGAGATTGCTTCGCGCGATGGTGAAGCGGTGCCGTGGATCATTTCGGTCGACCGGGTGATGAATCTGTCCTCGGATGTGGTTCCGCATCGCGAGTTGTGGGTGTTCATGGGGCGGCTGCGCGGGTTGTTGAATCAGTCTGATCTGGCTGGGCGAAACATCACGTTCGTGCTCAGCCCGGAGCAGGCGGCGGCACTGAACCAGCGGAACAGTGACCCCACCAACCAACGCGCCACCCCCACCCATGCCCTGGCGGCTACGTTCCATTCGCTCACCCTCGATGACCGCAGCGCGCGAAGTGATACCTATGTTTGTGTATTTAATCTGATCGAATTGACCACCGACCGCGTCCTATGGGAAGACCGCTACGAGGTGAAACGCACCGTCATGCGGGATGAATGGGATTGAACTGAGAGTAGACGGAGTGAACAGGATTATCAGGATGAGTTGACGATGCATGATGAACACAATCCTGTTTATCCTGTCAATCCCGTCCACACTCTGGCTTCGGGTACGAAATAAGATGCGTGAACTGTTCGCCATCATGATGCTTGCCTGCTGTTTTGTCGGCTGTGCGCCCAAGCCCATGCCGGTGACGCCGGCGCGATTGTATTACCAGCATCGTTACCCCGATGCCCGGGATGCCCTGCGCGAGCGTGCAGCCGATCGCAACAGCAAGGATGTGATTCTCGATAACCTCATGCTCGGCATGGCTGCGTTAGCGGATGGTGATCTGTACGAAGCAGACGCAGCATTGATGCGAGCGTATGAATACCTGGCGGGCGGTAGCATCAACCCGGATGATCGCAAGGTGGCGGCGACGTTGCTCACCGAAGACATCAAAGTGTGGACCGGCGATCCGTTTGAGCAGGCGATGTCGTTCTATTACGTGGCCACGCTCAGCATGCTGCGCGGCGAATGGGATAACGCCCGTGCGGCCATCCGCAACAGTCTGTTCACGCTAAACGACATCGGCGAGGAATCATCCGATCAACCACCCACCATGGGTGAAGTAGTGCGCGACCTGGCCGCCAAGGACACCGACCCGGCGCAGGCGGCGCGCCCGGTGGAAAGCGATTTCGCCTTGGGTTATCTGATGGCGGGGCTGACTGAAACGCAACTCGGGCGCGATCACGAAGCAAAACTGCATTACGACAAGGTGCGCGCGCTGAACGCCGATCTAGCGCCCCTCGCCGATGCACTCGCGGCAAAGCAGTACAACACCATCCTGCTGGTTGACTACGGCCGCGGCCCGATCAAAACTGCCTACGGCCCGGACGGAGCCTTGGTGAAATACGTGCCCAACGGCCGCAAGCATCGTCCCCCCGTCATCACGGTCCACGTGAACGGCAATGAGCGCACAGTACCGGTGAATGCGCCCGCGGTGGATTTGTGGACGCTGAGCCAGTACCCCAAGTGGTGGTCGCTGAAGTCGATTCGTCAGGCGAAAAGCGCGGTCGGTAATGTACTGTTGCTGGGTGGCACGGTGGCCACGGGGGTGGGCGTGGCGGCGGACAGCGATGAAACCGCGCTCGCCGGCCTCGGTGCGATGGGCGCGGGCCTGCTGGCGAAGGGCATGGCGGGGGCGGATACACGTCAACTGATCACACTGCCGCATTGCGTGTACATCGTGCCGCTGATGCTCGAACCAGGTCGCCATGATGTGCGCCTGTCGTTCAGTGATGATCGCCTGGCGACGGCCATCTGGCACGATCTTGTCGGCGGAAGCGCGAAACAACCCGTGGTGTACTACCTGCGGCAACACGCGGAGGCACCGGGCATGCCGCGCTGGTTTGATCAGCCACAGTATTACAACATTCATACCGAACGGCCGACGGGCCTGCGTCCTTATCTGCTGGGCGGGCGCGACCTGGCTGTGCCCGCGTTGGCGGTGGCGGCGGAATATCGTCGCGATCCGGCGTTGGATCACCTGACGCTGGATGAACTGCTCGCGCTTTGTCGTGTGGAGGGCATCGTATTGAAACCCGGACCTCAGGGGCGAACCGGGCAGGCGGGTCGTGCGTCGGAAAACTATCGCCATGTGACCGATGGTGGGCGTGTGCTCTGGTCGCCGCGTCCGGGAACGCATGGTCACCAGCGACTCACGCGGCGCAGGCATGCGCCCTATCAGGCGGTCAGTTCCCACTTACGGGATGTGGCCACGCGGCTTGACCCACAATCAACCGCCTCTTCACGCGCGGAACCACTAGAATGACACACCGGTCTTGCAGGGGACCAAGGAGAACCCGACATGCGATACGTGATTGCTTTTTCCCTTTGCCTGATGCTGCTGAGCATCGGCTGTACCCAGCCCCTTGGTGGTCGACCAGATGAAGCACAGGTCTACCCGAAGATTACCCTCAGTCAAACGTCGCTGCAAAACGCGCTGGGGTTCAACACCCCCACCGTCAGCCGGGGTGCGGTCGACCAGATGAAGGTCACCCAGCCCATTCGAGCCAAATCAGATGATGCGTTGTTCATCGAATACAAGGTGATCTGGTACGACGCCTCGCGCACGCCCGTTCGGCCGCACATGTCGTGGACGGCCAAACGACTCGAACCGCGCCAGCCTGATTTCATCACCGTGTTGGCCACCAGCAGCAAAGCGGTGGATTACAACATCCAGATTCGCTGGGGTAAGCCATGAGCGTGCGTGCAATCGGCGACGTTACCCGTTTCAGACAACTCACCATGGAGATACCCATGATTCGCTACATGATCATGACCTTGCTTGCTTCAAGTTTCGTATTCATCCTCGGCTGTGAAACTAACCAGGGCACCGCCAAGCGGCAGCGGGTGGAATCGCGCGAAGGCGACAAGAGTTGGCGTTTGAGCAGTGACAACCTGGTGGAATCAACCGATGCCGCGGTGGCGGGTATCGCGGGGCTAAGCAACCTGGTGCGGGGCGAAGATGGCCGTGCGGTGATCGTGCTGGATCGCGTGGAAAATCGCACCACCGATCAATCAACCGACTTTCAGATTCACTTGGCTCGCATTCGTGCGATGCTGAATCAATCGGGCGCTAAAGAGAACCTGGTCTTCATCGAAACCCGGTACAAGGCGGAAGGCATCCGCCAGCGCGAAGGCATTCCGGATTCGGCGACGCAGCGCACGCGGCCGCGCTATGCACTCACCGCCACGTTCAGCGACCTGCCACGAAGGAAAGGCGTGTTCTATCTGCTGGCGTTCCAACTGGTCGACCTGACCAACGACATCATCGCCTGGGAAGACAGTTACGAAGTGCGTTTGTGATGGCAGGAACATGAGGGCGCTGTTCGCGCCGTCGTTTACCGGGCTTCGGCGCGTTCCATATCTTCTACGAGTGTGGCAAGAATGGCATCGACCAGCCGTTTGCCCTGCGAGCCTGACTTTTTGAAGTTGTTGAGAATGATGCTGAACGCAAGGGTGTCGTCACCGCGGGTAAGGTAACCACTCAGAGCCAGCACATCGCGTAGCCGACCGCTTTTTGCCTGAATCACAACATCCTTGAACTTAGCCGAGCGGAATCGTTTGGCCAGCGTTCCTTCTTTACCGCCGTGGGCAAGCGACTGCTTGTACATTTGGGCCATGCGCGGGTCGCGATGCATGTGATTCAGCAGCCGCACCAGTAAGCGCGTGGTGACCTGGTTGTTGCGACTAAGTCCGGAACCATCATCTATGGTGATATCGCGTGCATCGGGGCCGAGTGCACGGCTGAGGAACATGCGCGTGGCCGCGGCCCCACTGGTCCAACTGCCCGGCTCGCCGGTTGCATGCCGTCCCACCCTTTTAAGCAGCGCCTCGGCAAACAGGTTTTGCGATTGCTTGTTACACCGAGCCAGCACATTGCGCAACGGGGTGCGTACCTCGGCCAGAATGCGCGTGTCCTGCAGTTCCACCTGCGTGTTGACGCGCGCGACTTGTTTTACGTCAACCCCACTCACGAGCAGGCGATCACGAAAAGTATGACCGAAGAACATGGGCGGATCGTGCACGGTGACATGAATGGGACTGACCAGGCGATGCGGAATGGTGCCGCGCAAGGTGATGCGATTGGTGCCCTGCTCGCGTGAAAGCCACAGTGCGTTACGCTTGCCGGTGCGGGCCAGGTTGGTCAGGTTAACTGGCGCATCCAGTGGACGCGTGGTGATGACCGGGGTGTCGCCCGCGCGCTTGCCCGGGGTGGCATACACATCAAGACAGTTATCGTTGAAGTTCAGTCCCGCCACCTGCGCGCAGTACCACAGATGCAATTGCTCCTTGGGCCAGGCGGGATGGACGAACTGTCGATCGAACTGGCGGTCGTCAACGTACAACGTGTTGATGCGCGAGATGTCCGCATCTTTGACCACCGCCACCCAACGCGCCAGCAGATGTTCCACCTCAAGGCCCAGTTCACTGCCCTTGTGATTCACATGACCATTGCCCACCACGTGGTTTAGACCAAGTTCGGCCAGCAGTTTCGGATCGCCAAAGCCCGGATCGCCATCGCCCACCACCACTAGATCATCGCCCTGTTGCAGCAGCTTGGTGCTGAATTGAAATTCGGGGCCAAGCACCTTGATTGCGGCAGCGGTGGTGACCAGCTTCATGTTGCTGGCGGGAATCATGGGTCGGTTGCCGAATCGCTGAACGACCACCTCGTTGCTGTTCAGGTTGAGCACATACACGCTGCAGACAGCTGAGCCGATGTCGCCGGTGCGAATGAGGGCTTCGACCGAGCTTTGCGCATTGGCCATGGCGCGCGGAGTAAGCGTGAACAACGCACACCAGGCGGCAGCGAGCAGGAGGGATCGGATTGGGCGCAGGAACAACATATTTCGCCTGTATGACATCTTGCTACGGATATCGACCAAGCGGGCATGAGGGCTTCAATGAGGCAAAAACAACTTGGTCATAGCATCACGTCCGGGAGGGCGAGGCTCCTGCCGAGCCGGTCCCGGACGATTTCCTTGGGAGGAGCGGGCCGGTTGCGAGAATCACCGTCAACATTCGCCTCGGCTCAGCGGGAGCTTCGCCCTCCCACGTGACCAGATTACGGTGCGGATCAGCGTTTGCCGACCTGTTTCATCAGGCCGATCGCGGCTTCAGCGGCAATCTGGAAGCATTCTGGGGCGGTCATATCATTCAGGGCCTGGTTCTGCTGACCGCTGGGGCCGGTGCTCATCACGGCGGCAGAGTGCTTGAGGTGCGGCTCAAGGGTGAAATTGCCCTCCCAGCCGCGCTGAGCCAGGTCTTGCAGGATTTCCAGCACATGGCCATCGCCGGTGCCCACGGGAACGTGTTGGTACTTCCCATCGGCCTGCTTCTTCGATTCCTTGAAGTGCACCGCATCGGTGGTATCACCCAGTTCACGCCACGCTTCAAGCACATCGTCGCCGCAGTGGTTGTAATTGTCGAAGTCGAAGATCATCTTGAAATGATCGGGATCGACGGCGCGGCATTCATCACGCAGCACGGCCACATCCTTGAAGTGACAACCGAAGATGCCCGCTTCATTTTCGTGGTAGAGCACCAGGTCACACCGATTGGCGATCTCGATCAGGCGCTTCATGCGGTCGAGTGCTTCGGCCTGCCACGCGGCGGCGTCCACTGGGTTCTTCTTGTTGTAGTAACTGAACAGACGCACGGCTGGTGTGCTGAAGATGGCTTTCAGTTCGCCCAGGTGTTCCAGTTTCTTCGCGTCGATGGCGAAGTCGTCGGCGATATCGATCTTGCCGATGGGCGAGCCGTACATCCACACTTTGATGTTGGCCGCTTCAAGTTTCTTTGCGACTTTTTCGGCATGGTCGATCGGCAGATCGCAGATGTTGATGCCATCAACAACGCGCAGGTCGATATGATCGATGCCGGCCGTTTGCAGCGCTTCGATCTGGGTGTCCATGTCTTCGCCAGCTTCATCGGCAAACGCACTGAGAATCCAAGCCATGTCTGATCATCTCCAGGCTATAGGGGTGGGCAGTTCATTATGAACAGAAGGCGGTGGGAGGCAAGAGGGAAAGGGGGTTGGCTACTCCACCAACTCAATCCGAATGGGGACTTCGCAGTTCGGGCAGAGGGTGGTCATGCTGCGTTGGCCGTCATCATCCCAGTGGAGCGGTCCATCGTTGAGCACGGCATGCGCGGCATGCACGCAAAGGCCAGGAGGAATGTCCGGCCCGAAGGGGTACTTTCGGCCATGGGGGCATCGTGCAGGGCAATCCGGGCCGGGGTTTTCCAGGAGTTCAGCCGTCCACTGGGGCACACCGGTGTATTGCTTTTTGTGTTGTTTTGGCGACTGCGCCAGATCGAGGGCGACCACATCCTCACCCACGGTCAGGGCTTGATCCGCCAGTGAAGTGGCTTTGGCGAGTTGATCTTCATCGTCCCGCGTCATTTGCCAAGCGTCGAGTTGGAGCAACAGACGCATGGCCTGCTCGAACCAGAGCGAGGCACTGGCCGGCACATCCGCCCCGGCGGTGAGCTGTTCAACCAGATGCTCATCGCGACAGCGCACGTCCAACCGTTGAGGATTCAATGCTGCACAGCAATCCAGCGTGCGTACCAAACCCGCAAGCGTAGCAGACTGATCGTCATCAGTTTCATGGATGAGGTAGCCCGCTTCATGAACAGAACGGGCAGCTGTCGTATCGATGATGACTACCCCAATCGCGCAGCGTGTGCCATCGGTGGCGGTGCGGCAATCATATTGAACGGTCAGATTCATGGGAACCGGGTTAGCTGTTGCTCTTGATGCCCATGCTTTCACGCAATTCTGCTTCGAGGTAGAGCATCCGCTGGCAGGAGGGGCATTGCACCACCTCGTCCTGTGTAGCCAACTGGTTCACCCGTTCGATGGGGATTTGCATGTAACATCCGCCGCAATTGTACTCCAGGCGCCGGCGGTCGGTTTCGATGACCGGTGCCATCGGATCGTCATCAAACATGTTCAGCAGGCGATCGAACACGGCCAGCGCGTTGGATGGTACTTTTTCTGCCGCTTCGGCGCGTTCGGCCTTGAGTTCTTCCAGGCGGCCGGAGACGTCGGCCTTGCGCTCGGCGAGTTCGGTTTCGGCACGCTCGCGGATGCGCTGTTGTTCAGTGAGCTTTGCTTCGTGTTCATCCAGATCGGCCTTGAGGGCATCGGCACGGGTCAATTCTTCCAGTGCCTGTTCTTCGACTTTGCCCTTTTCCACCTTGAGCGTGTTCATTTCCAGCAGGAACGCGGAGTATTCCTTGTTCGTGGTGGCAGTATTCATCTGCTGGCGCAGTTTTTCGATGCGCTCTTCAGCGGCATTGGCTTCGTTTTCGAAGTTGGCGGCGGTGGCCTGCGTGTGCTTCAGGCGATCGGCGATCTCATCGCGTTGACGGGTGCGCTGATCGATCTTTGCATTCTGGGTGCGCACGAGTTGGGCGGCGCTGTCGAGTCGGCTTTGAAGGCCCCGTACCTGCTGATCGACCAGGAACAGAGCGTGCAGTGTGTCATGCAACCCCATGAATCGGTACTCCGGGTATAAGCCATAGAGTATACAGCGAGCCGCGCGATGACGCGACCGGCCTTTATGCCGTAGTCACGTCGGATTTACCCGCTCCCGCCCCGCACGTATACTGGATGGGCTATACGAAGGATCGAGCATGCCCGTGCTACTTGTTTCGTAAGGATTTCGACCGATGACGACCAGTTTCGGCGCCCTGTGCACCGACTTTTACATCAACCAGAAGCTCGCTCTGAAGATGGATCTTCCCGCCGAGCGTGAAACCATTCTGCACATGTTCGACCGTGTTCGGGCTGATGTACCGCAGATGGATCGCTTTCGTCGTTTTCCGGAGGAATTGGTACTCGAATCGAAACGACGGGAAGGCCAACAGTCGTGGCTGGAGCTGAGCGCACAAGCGGTGCGCACGGGCGTGCTCAATCCATCATCCCTTGAAGACGCCCACCGCCTGCATCGGCTGATTCTGGAAATCTGCCCCTACCACCTGACCATCAGCCCGTTGGACGTGGATCACCTGGAACTGATGCTCGGGTTTGACTTGGAATGCAAAGCCAACCACAACGAGATCGTGCACGATGCTTTGATCGCGGGTACTCCGCTGGCGGGACTGCTCGAGTCTCCAGAAGGTAAGGTGTCCGACGTGCAGCCGATGCTGGGGATGACGCTGAACCGTGAATGCACCCAGCACGCGTTCTTCGAAGTGAAAACGCGCACCACGCAGGGCGAGTTGCGTCGTGGTAAATACCGGGGTGAACCGATCAGCGTCTACCTCACGCTGCGTCAGAGCGGGCCATTGGAAAATGTTGATCAGTTGGCCACGTGGTTCGACAGCTTAAGCCGATTGGCTGAACAACTGGCCAATGAGAAGCTGGTGCCGCATCTTCTGAACCCCATCAGCCGGGCGATTATCGGCAGCGTGTGATCGCATTTGAATCTGGCGGATCGCCCCATTGGGTGAACCGGTTGCCGCGTTGTGGCGTCCTATCGATTGGCTTTGTTGTGGTTTGGCGAATCTTGCGAAAGACCGGTCGGCCAACCTTTCGACTGATATAATGGCAAGGTGGCAACATAAGGTTTTTACCATGCGAATGATGCATACGACATTCAGCGTATTCGCCCTTGGCGTGATACTTGGCGTGGCTGAGCTATCGTGGGGACAGAATGCACTCGGCGATGGTCGGGCGCTCGATGCCAATCTGCAGATCACCGGTGGTGGCCGAACAAACAACCCGGTCGCGCGTAACAACTACGGCAACGCGGCCAATGCTATCGCCACCGGTAATGTGAGTGGCCTGAGTGGCTTTCGCGGGGACCTGGGATATCGCCCGGGCAACGAATTCCGCGGACGTACCGGAAGTGGGGACTTGTTTAATATCCTCCGTCGCAGTATCAATTCAAATACCGGGGTGACCAATCTCGGGTATGGCTCGGGCTGGTCGCCGGGGAATATCGGCAATCGCTACGCCGGCATCAACGCTTCCAATCCATACAGCAGTGGTGCCGTGCGACCCGTGCGAAACGCCACCACCAGTCTCGGCGATATCACCGGACAATATCAACCGTACAACACCGGCTCGCCCCAATGGAACACCGGCACCAGCACACTGCAGGTTGCTGCTCAGGCTGCCCAACGTGATGCGGCCGCACGCATGATGCCCACCCTCATGCCGCAAACACTCGGCGCAGGCGTTTCGGTTGATGGTTCGGTGCGACAAGTGACTGCCAGTCCGCTCACCGGCTTGAGTGTGCAATCGCTCACCCCGCGCCAGCGCGCCGCCAACGTCGATCGGGCCTCGGAATACACCACTAGCGATAACGATGACCGCCTGACCAATCCGCAATTTGTCGATGCCCTGGTGACACCTTCCTTGGCACTGGGCGAACGGTTATCCGCCAGCCGAACCAACATGCGAGATACCCGCCTGACTGCACGCCCAACGGATCGCGCTGCGGTGATCTCCAAAAATGTGTTCCGTCCTTTGGGGTCGTCCACCGCACAACCGGGGGAAGATATTTTCCTCGACCTGCTGCGACAGATTCGTGACGACCAGGCGAAGGTCGTCTCCACCCAACCAGAAAACCGCCTGGCCGCTCAGCCCGCCAAAGCTGATCAACCAGCGACCGATAAGTTCGACAACCAAGTCGAAAAGACCGTGACGTACTACGCCACAAAGCGGAAGGAAGCTGAGGAAGCTGCTGCAGCCGCCAAAGAAGAAGCCGACGCCGACAATGACGGCGAAGAATCCGACGTCAGGTCGCCTGGCGCAACCACCGACGAACACGACCGCCTGCTGAAAATGCTGGATTACGATTTGCCCCCCATGATCACCCTGGCCGGAGCAAGTGATGATGCACTCAGCAAAACCATGAATCGCGCTGAGCAGATGATGCAGCAGAAGAACTACTTTGATGCAGAGCACGCCTACGTTTCCGCGCTGCTCGTCAAGCCCGGCTATCCCCTGGCAATGATCGGCAAGGCAAACGCGCAACTCGGTGCCGGCTTGTTCCTTTCTGCGGGGCGCAGCCTGCGCGAAGTATTCATGCAGCACCCGGAACTGATTTCCGCGCGATACGCCCCGCCGGTCCTGCCGGATGAAACACGGTCGGCCTACCTCGAGCGAAGCCTCCGTCGCATGATGGAAGCCCACAACCCACCCGAGTTGCCGCTGGTGTTGGCGTATTTCGGTCATCAGCAAGGCAGGCCCGAGGCCATCCGCGAGGGCCTGGATGCTATGGCAAATCATGCCCCCAACGATAAACTCATCCCCCTGCTGCGCCGATTATGGTTGAATACCCCCTCGCCTTAACGATCCTTGAACGGATCGTGCAGGCACAACGCAGCATTACCCGATAAGCTTTACTGGACACCACCTGGAATCCGTGCGCTATGGTCGCAACGCAAGCCAATCTCGATCAGTATGTCAGCCCCATCATCCTGCAGGAACTTCAGGATGGCGTGACCGCCGTGACCGGCTTGGAAGTGTTCATCGTTGACAACGACGGACGACGCATCACCGAACCAACCGACTGCAGCCGGCTCATCGATCGCGATACCGCCCTGCAAACCACCATCCTTCGCCAGGATGATGCGCTCTCCAGCGAACCGTTTCGCGTACCCATCAACGTGAATGGCAGGAAGCTGGGCGCGATCCATATCACGGGCAACACATTGAACAACATCTGCCAATGCAGTGCCGATGAGGTGCACCGCCTGGCGGATCATTTCAGTATTCCCGCCGATCAGCGTGAGAATTTTTATCAAGCCGTGGACGACCTGGGGCTTGGCCGCCGCGCTGAAGTGGTGCGTTTTGTTTACCTGATTGCCGATGCCATCTCACAGGTGTGCGCGCAGGATATCGAGCTGCGTCAACGTGTGGATGAGATGACCGTGCTGTACGAACTTTCTACGCTGCTAGCCGGCAAGCGCGATCTGCAGGAAGTGCTCGATACCGTCACCCGATCCAGTGCGGAGGTCATGAACGCGAAGGCGGCTTCCATCCGTCTGATCGACGATGGCGGGCAGGAACTGGTGCCGGCGGCGGTTTACAACCTGTCGCAGCAGTACCTCGACAAAGGTCCGATCATGCTCGAAAAGAGCGCGATCGATTCCGAGGCTACCCAAGGCACCGTGGTCTACGTGCGCGACATGGCCACCGACCCGCGCGTGATGTATCCCGGTGAAGCCCAGCGTGAAGGGTTGGCCTCGATCATTTGCGCGGGCATGATCTACCGTGGCCGCAAGATCGGCGTGATGCGCATCTACACCGCCGAGATTCACGAGTTCAGTGAAGAAGAACAGCAGTTGCTTCAAGCCATCGCCCAGCAGGCGGCAGCGGCAATCGAAAACGCCCGTCTCGAGGCGGTACGGCAGGAATCGCACCGCGTGCAGCGCCAGGTGCAACTGGCGGCCGACGTACAACGCCGTTTGATTCCCACCACCAGCCCCAACCTGCCCCCCTTCGACGTGGCCGGTCGCTACGAACCCTGTTTCGAACTGGGCGGCGACTTTTATGATCTGATCAACTTTGACCGTGCACTCGGCGTGGCCGTGGGAGATGTGGTGGGCAAGGGCATCGCTGCGAGTTTGCTGATGGCCTCGGTGCGTGCCGCTCTGCGTGCCCACGTGGAAGATGTCTATGACATCGATGAGATCATCGGCAAGGTGAACACCGCCTTGGCCGGCGACACGCGCGACAACGAATTCGCCACCGCGTTCTACGGCACCCTCGATGCCGACTCCCTGCGCCTGACCTACTGCTCGGCCGGGCACGACCCCGCGTTCCTCCTGCGCGAGGGGCACTTTATTAACCTCGATGTCGGCGGCATGGCGCTGGGGATTCAAGCCGAGCAGCAGTACGACAAGGGCCTGGTCGATCTGTTGCCAAATGATATTCTGTTGATCTACTCGGACGGCGTACCCGATGCGTTGAACTTTGCCGGCGAGAAATTCGGCCGCGACCGCATCCGCAAAGCCATGCTTGACATGGCCGATAAACCTGCCCAGCAGATCTTGAATCATGTGCTGTGGGAGGTCCGCCGCTTCATCGGCCTGAACAACCCCAGCGATGACATCACCCTGGTGGTGATCAAGGTGGACCCCGATCAGTATGCATCGGGTGAGGGGATATAGGAGCCACCCACCCCAGAGGGGTGGGCTATAGCCGACCCGTTCCAGGTCGGTTTCCTGATCTAACGGCCCCGCTTCACGCCCGCTATCCCTCATTCTTATAGGCGATGAAGATCACCCCATCCGCTTGCCGATATGTCCCATGAGGAAGCCCTACCTACTCAGGGGAACGCCATGAGTTCCATCGGCCCCGGAATCGCAGGAAGCGTTGCTCAAGCCGCCGCCCAGCAGGGCGATGTGTCACGCGCACGGGACAAGGTAAAGAAGCAGGAAGAGGAAGAAGCCAAACGCCTGCATGAGCTGATGGAAAAACATCTGGAGTCGGTGGAAGACAGCGCCAGTGCCGAGGACGACCCGCTCCGCATCAAGGATGAAGAGCGCGACGCCCAACGCCACCGCCGTCGCCGCGAACAACAAGATCAACGGGATACTGCGGAGTTGTCCACCCAAGCCGAAGGCGACACTTCAGAAGCGATCAACCAACCCGCTCCACCACCGCCCCTGCAAGGCCCACAAATCCAGCCGGGTTCACAGTTGGATTTGGAAGCATAACCCACACCCCACTCTCCAGTTCCGCGCTCCGAGTTACTCCTCGGGTTGCATCACCGCCATGAAGGCTTCCTGGGGTATGTCCACCGATCCCACGCGTTTCATCCTTGCCTTGCCCTTCTTTTGTTTTTCGAGCAGTTTGCGCTTGCGGCTGACGTCGCCGCCATAGCACTTGGCGATAACGTTTTTACGCACCGCACGGATGGATTCGCGGGCGATGATCTTGCCACCGATGGCCGCCTGGAGCGGTATCTCGAAGGCGTGGCGGTCGATCTTCTTCTTCAGTTTGATCAGCAGTGACCGGCCCCGGCGTTCGGCGGATTCACGGTGGGAGATGAAACTCATCGCGTCGACCAGTTGACCGTTGATCATCACATCCACCTTGGCCAGGTTTTCGGCGCGGTAGCCGAGCAGTTCGTAGTCCATGGTGCCGTAGCCGCGCGTGCAGGACTTCAGCTTGTCGTAGAAGTCGTAGATGATTTCCGCGAGCGGCAGTTCGTAATCGAGAATCTGGCGGGTGTCGGAAAGGTACTGCTGCTTGCGATACGTGCCGCGGCGTTCTTCGCAGAGCTTCATGATGTCGCCGATGGCATCGTTGGGGCAGA